>CALFBL010000215.1 GCA_937951695.1 uncultured Granulosicoccaceae bacterium
ACTCAATCGGAGCGAAAACTGTTTCGATTGTTGTTATCCGTAACGGGTGTGGGCGCCAAAGTGGCTTTGTCGATTCTGTCGGGTATGACCCCTGATGAGTGTTTGCAGTGTCTGGCTACCAAAGATGTTGCACGTTTGACCAAAGTGCCCGGCATTGGCAAAAAAACCGCTGAGCGTTTAGTGTTTGATTTAAAAGACAAAGTGCAGTCGAAGATGGATGTGTCGGCAGCAGGCGTAAGTGCGGCGTTGCCGGGTATAGAGCTGTCGGCACGCGCGCAAGCCGAAGATGCGTTGATGGCGCTGGGTTACAAACCCGCAGAAGCTGCGAAGCTTTTGGAACGCACCGCCACCGATGAGCAGAGCGTAGAAGAGATGATTCGTGGTGCACTGCGCAGCATCAGTCGCTGATACTAATCTGGAGAGGTAGCTGCAATGACACAAACCGAACGACTGATAGTCCCAACACCGATCAGCGACGATGCGCAAGAGCGCGCGATGCGCCCCAAGCGTCTCGTGGACTACAAAGGCCAGGAAGGTGTGACTGAGCAGATGGAGTTATTCATCGCAGCGGCCAAGCAACGCGCCGACGCGCTAGACCACACGCTGCTGTACGGGCCCCCAGGGTTGGGTAAAACAACGCTTGCCAATATCGTTGCCAATGAGCTGGGTGTGCGTATTCTGCAAACCTCAGGTCCGGTGCTGGAACGTCCGGGAGATTTGGCGGCAATACTGACAAACCTCGAGGCCAACGATGTGCTGTTCATCGATGAGATCCATCGTTTAAGTCCGCTGGTGGAAGAGGTGTTGTACCCTGCGATGGAGGATTATCAAATCGATATCATGACCGGCGAGGGGGCCAGTGCACGCTCGTTCAAGATTGATTTACCGCCATTTACCCTGGTGGGCGCCACCACCCGAGCGGGGCTATTGACCGCTCCATTGCGCGATCGCTTTGGCATTGTGCAGCGGCTGGAGTTCTATCAAGCCGATCATCTGGCGACGATTGTTGCCCGCTCGTCTGGGTTGATGGGGGTAGAGCTGGACGCCGATGGTGCGCTGGAAATTGCCCGGCGCGCTCGCGGCACACCGCGCATCGCGAATCGTCTGCTGCGGCGGGTGCGCGATTATGCCGAAATTCGGGCCGACGGGCACATCACCCGAGAGGTGGCTGATCAGGCACTTAATCTGTTGCGGGTTGATTTATTGGGTCTGGATGGTATGGATCGGCGGGTGCTAATGGCTATCATCGAGAAATTTGATGGCGGACCGGTTGGCGTGGATAATTTGGCAGCTGCGCTGAGCGAGGATTCCGGCACACTCGAAGAGGTGGTTGAACCCTATCTGATACAGCAGGGTTTGATGATGAGAACGCCGCGAGGCCGGGTTGTTACGCCGAATTGCTTCCGCCACTTCGGTATGGTGGTACCAAACAATGCGGACGAATTATTTCAACAAAACGGCTCGCCGCAAGGTGAGTGACAATAGTTCGGCAGCTATATTTTCTCGAGCGCATTTGAGATACTGAACATGGAGTTATTCACATGGCCGGTGCGCGTCTACATAGAGGATACTGATGCCGGTGGCGTGGTGTTTTACGCCAATTACCTAAAATACATGGAACGTGCGAGAACGGAAAGGCTGCGCGTCCTAGGTATAGAACTCGATGAATGGCAGAACGAACAGCGTCGCCTGTTTGTGGTGCGTGCCATCGAGGTGAAGTACCGCAAACCCGCAAGGTTTAATGAACAACTGCTCGTACACGCTGACATGCAACAAGTAAAACGCGCTAGCCTAGTTTGCCAGCAACCGATTTATTGTGGCGATGAGCTTTTGATTGAGGCGTCGGTGCAGCTTGCCTGTGTCGATGCAGACTCCCTATCTCCGGTGGCAATTCCTGCCGCCATGCAAGAGGCTTTTCGTCGTGGACAATGAAATGTCGTTTCTGCACCTAGTCATGAATGCTGGCTGGGTGGTACAGGGAGTAATGACAATCCTGGTCATTGCGTCAATACTTTCCTGGTCAGTGATCCTTGGGAAAATGCTGCAACTGAGGCGCGCCAAGCGCGATGCAGAAGAATTTGAAGAAGACTTTTGGGGTTCGTCTGATATCTCGGGCACCTATTCACAGTTGACTCAGCGTCGTGGCACCTTAAGTGGACTGGAGCGCATCTTTGAAGCCGGTTTTTCCGAGTTTGGCCGGCTGCGACGAAAAACGGGCAACGACGAGATCATCATGGACGGCTCAGGCCGGGCCATGCGAATAGCGTTCGCGCGAGAAGCCGACAACATTGAACAACATTTGCCGTTTCTGGCCACGGTGGGTTCGATCAGTCCCTACATTGGGTTGTTTGGTACAGTCTGGGGAATCATGAATTCGTTTACGGCATTGGGTAACGTGCAGCAAGCGACGCTGGCCATGGTGGCACCGGGGATTGCTGAGGCGCTGATCGCTACGGCGATCGGGTTGTTCGCAGCCATTCCCGCGGTTATTTTCTACAACCGCTTCGCGACCGATATCGATCGTTTGCTGAACCGGTATGAGAATTTTTCAGAAGAATTCTCCACCGTGCTGCAACGCCAGACCATCAAGCGTTCCAGTAACGCTCAAGATGCGGCGTAGCGGATGCGTGGGTCCACAAGCATAAGGCGCACGGGAAACGCGCGGCGCGCGAGACGTCAGGTAGCAGAGATTAACGTCGTGCCTTACATCGACGTGATGTTGGTGCTGCTGGTCATCTTCATGATCACAGCGCCGCTGCTGCAAACCGGGGTGGACATCGATTTACCCGATGCTAACGCCAACCCAGTGCCCTCCGACGGTGAAGCGGTTGAGCCGTTGGTGTTGTCGGTGGATTCGACAGGCACTTGGTTTCTGAACGTGGGTGATAATCCTGAGGCCCCGCAGACGCAGGAAGAAGTTTTCCTAAAAGTCTCCGCAATCATGCGACGTGAACCGAATCGGCGGGTCATGGTGGCAGGGGACAGTGCGGTAGCTTACCGAGAGGTGGTGCAAGCCATGGCGTCACTGCAAAGTGCTGGTGTGCCGATGGTTGGCTTAATGACGGAGCCCCCTCAATAACACCATGGTCCCCCTGCTGCGCAAATATCCGCTCGCTATCATCGTATCCGTGTTGTTTCACGTGGCGATTGTTGTGGCGTTGGTGATTCAAGTTAAATCGGCACCGCGCCAACTCTCATCATCGGCCGATGAGAAGGGTGCACCCATTCAGGCAGTGGCCATCAGTGAAGATCAAATCCTTGCTGAAATGGAACGCCTGGACGCTGAAGAGCAGCGATTGGAGGCAGAAGCTCTCGCTGCGCAACAACAGCGCGAAGACACTCTTGCAGTCCTGGACGAGGCGCGGGAAGAAGCCGAAGCGCAATTAAAAGAAACCGAAGCAATGAGCGAGCAGCAACGCGCTGCCGCTATCGAGGAAGCGAAGCGCATTGAGGAGTTGCAGCAGCAGGCGCAAACGCTTGAGCAACAACGCGAAGAACAGCAGCGTCTGGCGGCAAGTGAACGGGCTCAAGCAGAAGCCTTACGAGCCCAACAGGATTCGTTAACCGCTCAACAGGTGGCCGAACGGGAAGCTGAGCTGACACGGCTGAAAGCCCGGCGTGAGGCAGAAGAGCAACGCATTCTGGATGTCGAAACTCGGATGGCGGAAGAGACTCGTCGCATTGAGGAAACACTGCTGGAGAACGAACGCGCTGTGGCAGAGACACGCCGGGCGCAGGAGCGTACGCGACGGTTGCAGGAAGAGGCGAGAATCGCTGCCGAGGAGCGCGCCGAAGCGGCCGCTGAAAAAGCCCGGCTAGACGCGGAAGCCCGTGCTGCACAAGAGCGCCAGGCGTTGCTACAGGAACAACAACAGCGTGCCGAAGCCGAACGCGTGGCAGCCGAAGCCGAACGGCGCCGGGCTGATGAAGAGCGGCAGCAGGCCGAACTGGAAAAGCTGCGAGCAGAAGCCGAGCGTGAGCGCGCGGAAGAAGATGCCGCTCGCGCGCTGGAAGCCCAGAAATTGGCCGAAGCGCAGCGCCGGCAAGCTGAGGAAGAGACCGCTCGACTGGAAGCTGAAC
>CALFBL010000216.1 GCA_937951695.1 uncultured Granulosicoccaceae bacterium
GTTTGAGTCTGTGCCAGCGATGATGTTTCTGTGTGACGCCGATGGTTTGATCATATCGGCCAGTGAAATGTTTGCGCAGCAGGTCGGTACTGAACAGGATCTTGTGCCAGGGAAAATATGCTTAGGATTTTTTGATCAAAATTGTCACGCTGATTTGCTCCAAGCTATCCGGACCGGAGATGCTGCTGCGGTACCGGCAACGCTTGAGCGACATGATCTGTGCGACCTAGAAGTCGAGCTAAACGTCAAAGAGAAAAAGATAGGCGCTATGGTCGGTATTCGTATGGTGATAGCGACTGATGTGTCTGCCAGAAATCAGGCCCTACGTGAGGTGACTGAACAAAACCAGTTATTGGAAAACGCCAATGAAAGCCTTGACCAGTTCGCCTTTGTAGCGTCTCACGATTTGCAGGAACCCTTAAGAAAAATTCAACAATTCAGCGGTTTTCTGGAAGAAGATCTGCAGGGTCATCTTGACGCCGATGGACAGTACCACCTGGATGTCATTATAAACGCGTCGAGACGGATGAGTGCCTTAATTCAGGATTTACTGAATTTTTCAAGAACCAAGAAGGCGACGATTGAGCGTCAGCCTATCGCGTTGAACACTTTACTGCACGACCTGGTTGCAGAATTGGATGTAACGATTGAGGCTTGCGGGGCAAAGATTTTTATTGGTGATTTACCGATCATCGAGGCCAGTACCCCGATGGTAAATCAGTTGTTCAATAATTTGATTGGTAACGCGATCAAATACAACAAACCCGATACTCCGCCGATTGTCCAGATATCGGTGGAGCTGTTGACCGATGGGCTGTGCATCAATGTCACCGATAACGGTATTGGGTTTGAAATGGAGTACGCTGAGAAAATTTTTGAACCGTTCAACAGATTGCACAATAGCGGTGAGTACGACGGTACTGGTATTGGTCTCGCCATCTGTCATACGGTCTGTGAAAAACATGACTGGAAGTTAAGTGTCAACAGTGTGTTGGGGGTAGGCAGTACCTTTAAAATTACACTAAATAATGAGAGTCTTGGCTGACGTGTTAAATTGTTGCAAACTGCTCGTGAGCAAATCCCCACATTCGCCGCTGAACTTATGGCTTGCCAGTTCGTCTGCGCGAGTCACACCATCGTTGACAATCACGATCGCCTTATTTTGTTCGTGTGCGCGGCGGCAGAAGCGAAACCCGGAATATACCATCAGGGAACTGCCAACAATCAACAGTGCATCAGCTGCGTTTAACGCCTCAAAGCAGGTTTCGACACGCGCTCTGGGCACGTTTTCTCCGAAGAAAACCACGTTGGGTTTCAGCAAGCCCCGGCACAACTCGCAATCGGGTACCTCAAGCGTATCGGTGATGACATCGGTAAGATCGGCGTCGCCATCGGGTGCGTAGCTTGCGTCCAAATAGTGCAACCACGGGTTTGCCAGTGACAATCGATCCTGCATATCGCTGCGAGATGACAAGTGACCACAATTCAGGCAAATGACCTCGGAAAGAACACCGTGCAGATCAATCACGTTTCGGTGATGGGCTTGTTGATGCAATTGATCAACGTTTTGCGTAATCAGCGTGGGTGCATCGATCTGGTTTTGCAATTCCGCGAGCGCAACATGAGACTGGGTGGGGGTAGCGCTGGAGAAATTTCGCCAACCGACAAACCCTCTGGCCCAATAGCGTTTACGCGCCAGAGCGTTTTCACGGAACAATTGCCCGGTAATCGGATGTTGTCGCTTCCATTCGCCTTGCTTGTCTCGGTAATCGCCTAAGCCGGCTTTCGTGCTGCAACCTGCTCCAGTGAGGATCAACCAATGGCTGCGATGCCGCAGTACGTTTGCAAGTACGTCTGTTGACGAAGTCATTGCAGCGGGTTGTTGTATTCGCCATTCGTGTTGAAGGGGATCGGCGCAGGCCAGCCTTCCAGATTCACGGTGCCGGAAATTCGATACAGTAAAGGTCGTGCTTCGGGTTGTAGGAACAATTTGCTCGCTTGCGAGAGCATGTCGACCAAGCCCAGCGTTAGCTGAACGTTAACCAGTGACTCACCGACTGCAGGAATCGTCATGGCTTGATCCGAACCCCCTTTAGCCAATCGTTCATCGTTAACGAACGCGGTAAAGTCGAGCCCTTGCAAGTATATCGAAAAGCGATTGGGATTTTTTACCAGGAGTTCGACCTGCATGCGTTGCAGGGTGCCACCGATTTCCTGTGGCCTAATGCTCTTGATACTGATTTCCGGTGCTTTTGGGTTGGTTAGATCCATCAGCGCGCACCCGCTAACGCTCATCATCAGGCTCGCTAGCGCCACAATCATGCCGAATGCGTAGGGTATTGTGTAGGCCTTAGAGTTCACTGGCGAGCTTCCTCTCTCAGAGCGTTCAGGCTGTGTGCGATGGTCTGGGTTATATTCATTCATTATGCCAGCAGGTCGCCGGCGACGGCTTGCAAGGCACTTAATAGAGCAGGTCCGGCCGTTTCGGTGCGTAAAATTCTGGGCCCAAACCGCACGGGCATAAAGCCTGCTGCGACAGCTTGCGCGATTTCGTCGGGGTCCAGTCCGGTTTCTGGTCCGATTATCGGAGCATGAAACCGGCTCACAGCGCTTTCGCATACATTGGCGCAAGTCAAGTTCTGATCGGATGTAGGGTCGAGTATCCAGCCACTATAGCCTGCTTGCTGGAGAGTTTCCCAGTGTGTGTCCAGCCAATGAGCGAGCGGCATGGCAGGGTGAATGTCCGGTACGCAGCTGCGTCCTGATTGTTCAGCAGCGCTCACGGCAATCGATTGCCAGTGTTCGAGCTTGCGCCAGCCACGTTCCCCCTTTAATTCAGGGATGGAGTGGCGTGTGTACACCGGCTGAACGGCATTGACACCTAGTTCAACGCTTTGGCGTACGCTAGCGTCCATTTTTTCACCGCGCGATATGCTTTGCACCAGCACTGTTTTTAAAGTCGATTCGCTGGTATTCGTGCGCACCGATTGCACTATCGCAAACGCCTTTTTACCCTGTCTTTGCAGCGTAGCTGAATAATTATTGCCATCGCCGTTGAACAACTCGATGGCGTCATTGTCGTTGGTGCGCAAAACATTAAGTAGATGATGGGTGGTGTGTTTAGGCAATTCAATGGGCGAGAACGAGTCCGACGACGTGCTCCATCCAACCCGACGTGCTCCATCCGACCCGACGTGCTCCATCCGACCCGACGTGCTCCATCCGACCCGGCGTGCTCCATCCGACCCGACGTGCTCCATCCCGGCATTGTAGGGATGCGAGGGTCTATGGTCGTAAGACGGCCATGCGAAATATGAGCACCCCTCCCCCCTTCGTGCCCACCTTCTTGATATTTAATCATGCTCTTCCTTTCCTGTGCGCGCTTGTTTTCTTTTCTCGTCTTGGGCTGGCCGTGCTCGGCCGTGCAGCGAGCAGGAGGCGCTGACGACGTTCCTGAGCAACTGGCAAAGCGCAAAGCCTAACCGCGCAGTGGTTACGCTGGCCGGAGACGTGCACATCGGAGGGTTCACCGACTCGTGGGTGAGGGATACAATATGGCGGCACCGTGTGTAGGTAGCATCCACGGCAGCACCGTTGTTGCGGCAACTGATTTTAAGTGACGCGTACGTGGAAGCGTGGTGAGCTCCATCCTTTCACAAAATATTGAGTAAAAGAAAAAAAATTTAATTGAAATTATGAAATTTTTCTAATTTGAGAGTGGTTGAACCCCCAGACCCCCAGTTTTTCCCCTGTACTATTTTTTATAAAATAGAAACTTAAAAATTAATTATTACTTAGCATTTTCACATAATAT
>CALFBL010000217.1 GCA_937951695.1 uncultured Granulosicoccaceae bacterium
GGCATTTGAAGGCGGCATCAGTATCGTTTTCATGGCCATTATATTTGATCGATTAAGCTATGCCATTAGCGGTGTCGGAGATAACCAGAGAAAAACGATCGGCACCCGGTTCCGGTTACTACCACAATCCTGGGATCAGAGTCCACTGGCACAAGGTGTCGAACGGCCTATCCGCTGGCTGTGCGATTTTTTTACTGCATTGGGCACACGACTGACCCAACTGATCGTAACGCCAATACGCGTAATCGTGCCCGGCGTGGCCAACGTTTTTAGTCAACGACCGTTGCTATTGCTTGGCATTCTGATTCTGCTGGCAACCTACTTTGTCGCCGCGCAGTTCAAATGGTTGAGCAGCTTTCCATCAGAGCTGGAGTTTTCAATTCGGGCGCCGATTGATTTCGCCATCAACTGGCTCACTGTGAACCCAACGTTTATCGGATTCACTCAAGGAATTCGATCATTTGTGTACCTGTACCTGCTCGACCCGCTGGATTCATTTTTGAGCGGCCTTCCGTGGTGGTACTTCATGGGTTTGCTAGGCCTAATTGTCTGGAAATCCACCACCTTAAAATTTGCGCTGGTAACCATGGGGTTTCTGCTGTTTCTGGCTGCAGCTGGACTGTGGGAAATAGCGATGTTCACACTGGCAGGGACGTCGGTATCGGTGGCAATTTGTATGTTACTCGGTGTTCCATTGGGTATTCTTGCCGCTTCCTTTAAATCGGTTGATTCCGTGCTAAGACCGATACTCGATGCCATGCAGACACTCCCTGCGTTCGTCTATCTGATCCCGGCTCTGTTTTTCTTCGGCGGCAACAAAACCACCGCGGTTATAGCCACCGTGATCTATGCCATGCCACCGGTTATCCGACTTACCACACTGGGCTTGCAACAACTGCCCAAAGAGGTCGACGAAGTGGCGGGATCCTTTGGCTCTGGCAACCTGCAAACTCTATTCAAAGTGAAACTGCCGATGGCCTCGCCATCAATCATGCTCGGTTTGAATCAGGCGGTGGTGTTTGCCCTGGCGATGCAAGCCATAACGCCTTTGGTTGCAGGGCTCGGGCTCGGCAAAGAGGTGTACGATGCCATGAATTCGGCGAATCTTGGTAAAGGCCTAACCGCTGGGATCGGCATCGTATTATTAACTATTTTGCTCGATCGCCTGACGCAGGGCTGGACACGAAAACAGCGGCGAGCACTCGGCCTGTAAAAACCAATTGAATACCAATACCACCGATACCATGCTGCCCTAGCTTGTGTACGGCATATCGCGGCTCTGTCAGCCGGCTGTACACCGTTGGTCATACAGCAAGATGGATTTTGGTATCGACTTTCGGTCTACCAGATGGTTTACTGAGCATACGCTGGGTGGGCCTGCTGACGCGTATGTCGCAGTCAATAGGTTCGCGGTAAGCCCGACGACATAGCGACATATACCCACAGAAGAGGATGAGAGTAAAGATGAAGCGAACTATAATTGCGGCTGCGAGCACACTGGTGCTGGGCATTCTGGCGACCGGCACAAGCAACGCTGCTGGCGTTCTGAATTCACCGGTGAACGATTGGACGGGGGGAGCTGTGTCCTGTGAAATCGTTAATCAGATCGTTGAAAATGAGATGGGCTTCAAGGTGAAGCGTATCGTGATGCCCTCAGGACCAGGCCGTGATGAGGCCATCCGCAGCGGAGACCTCGACTACGGTTGTGAGCTCTGGCCCTCCTACTCCGTGTCAAACACAGAACGCCTTGAAGAGAATGGTGGCGACGGTTCGATCGTAAAATTGGGCGATACCGGAGTGGTTGGGGTGTCGAGCTACTACGTCCCACGATATATGGTTGAAGGCGACGACGCACCTGCCCCGGACTTGAAAACCTGGGAAGACATGAATCAGTACGCCGAACTATTCAAGACGCTGGAATCGGGTGATAAAGGACGACTATTAGGCTGTCCAGCAGCTTCCTGGCTGTGTGAAGACGCTGCCCGAATGGAGGCGCTTGGTCTCAACTACGAAGCGGTGGAACTGGGCTCAGAAGCCGCACATTGGGCCGAAATGCAAGCTGCCTACAAACGCAAAGAACCGTTCATCGCATACGCCTGGGAGCCGCACTGGATACACGCAGCACTCGACTTGGTTAAGGTAGAACTGCCGGAATATTCGGAAGAAGCGTGGCCTGCCACGGGTTGGGCAAGGGACGTAACCTACAACTTCGGCAACCCGGATTTTGTTAGCGAAAACCCGGAAATCGCCGAGTTAATTAGCAATTTCGAACTTAGCAACGACATGCAAGCCCCACTCATTCTTGCGGTTGATGTGGACGGCAAGGACATAGATGAAGTGGTCAGTGAATGGCTAGCGGCCAACGAAGAGACATGGAAAGCGTGGTTACCCCAGTAGCTTAATCGTTTGACCATTAAAAAGAGCCGCGCCAGTCGCGGCTTTTTTTACTCGATCACCAGGGAATAAGCGCCAGCGTGATAAATGGAAACGCCACCAGTAGCACGACACGAACCAGATCGGATGCCACAAAGTACAACACCGCTTTGTAGGTATCCTGAATGGGAGGCGCAACCGATTTCGGCTAGAAAGCGGCTGGCCCAATTGGCGTTGCCCGCCTTCGCGTATCCCGGGGACCACCAGCCGGCGGGCGACGGCGTTCGCGATATCGGCGCTGAAGTCGGAGCGCACTAAGTGCAGGCACAGGTCCAGACCCGCGGCGGAACCCGCCGAGGTGAGCACGTCTCCTTCGTCCACAAACAGCACGTCCGGATCAATCTCGATGGAGGGAGACATCGCTCGCAGGGCATCGGTGTAGCTCCAGTGCGTGGTGGCCCTTCGTCCGTCGAGCAAGCCGCAGGCCGCTAGCACGAACGCGCCCGAGCAGATGGACGCGAGACGTGCGCCGCGACTGTGCGCGGGGAGCGTCTCGGAGGTGGAGGCCGCTTAGGTAGCGCCCGCTAGTGCCCCTGTTGCGTAGTTCCAGTGTCAACTTTTGTTTGCCCTGGCATCCAAATCTGCTGGTTTTAGCCACTAAAGATGCCGCACAAGCTGTCGACTGTTCGTACCAGAAATCATCAAATCAGGCAAGAATCCAACGCTCTCAGGCCGCAAATACAGCGTTCGCAGACGGTCCGTGAGAACAGCACCTTACTTTTTGCCAGGACTCAGCGGTCCACGCCATTTTTACAGCGAAGGCACAGACATTTGCTTTAAACCGGACCATTCGTTAGAGTGCTCGGTTAGTCCATAGACCCTACGAGAAACATGAGCATTGATAGAACGATGATCGAAATCGCCATTAGCTGCGATCTGTACGAGCACGCCAAGAATCAATGCATGACGAGGCAATATGACAACCTCAGCGACTACATCGCAGATCTTATTCGAAAAGACACCGGCATTGACCGAATCCCCGCTCACAGCGAATTACGTAGTGACAGCCTGACGGGATCAAAGTTAGTTAACAACGAAAGCTTGGATCTTGATGAACAGAGAGGGACTGAAATTCATGCCGACGTCAGAGACTTGCTTCGAAGAGCGGCAACAGAGAACGTGGATTAGGCCACACCGGTTCAATCGTTTGTCTGTCGATAGTTTAATCCAGGCCATTTTCAAATTGATGTACTTGTCAAACGCGTGCACTGATTTGTCGTGACCGTTGCCCGATTGATCCACACACCGCCTAAGGGCACGGTGTTGTCAGCCCCGCCATAGGTGTTTACGTGCATGACACTGGTTTTGACCGCGCGCACCATACGATGCGTGCGCGACAAGCCAGATGTCCAGACAGTGGCCGACAATCCATAATCGGTTAAATTTGCTATGCGAATCGCATCCGCTTCATCGCTAAATGCGGTTACGCCGAGCACGGGTCCGAAGACTTCTTTTTGTGCCGAGGTTGCCTCTGTTGTAACGCCGGCGATGATCGTAGGTGCCCTACAGTAGCCACCGGTATTTTGCAACAGGCGCACGCCACCGGTAACCAACTCACCGCCTTGCGCGATCGATGTCTTAACAAAATCTAGGTTTTGTGTTAGCCGCTGTAGCGATTCTGCATAATAACGAATCGTGCGTAGCCGACCACGGCTCGATTTTTAACGCCATACCGATTACGGTACCGTTATCGCGTACGCCCAATACCGCCAACTCCAGCGCATTGGCTTCGATTAATTCGGCCCATTGCAACAGCACAGCCTTTCTTGCAGCTGGGGATTGTTTTGCCCATCGCCCATCATCGAAGGCCCGTCGTGCAGACGCTATCGCCGCTTCCATATCGGTCACAGTGCCGCGTGCCATCTGCGTCAGAAAGGTGCCGTCCAACGGCGAAACTACATCCATTGTTCCACCATCGAAAGCCGGCACATCTTTAAAAACATCGTTGCTGGCAATAAAATCGCGAGGGCAATGGCGGGCCCTATCCCCGGGACAGCCCCAATGATAAGCCCGCCAACAGACCCGATCACGATCGCAATTAAAACAGACGGATTGGCCTCGTCAAACCAATACACAACCGCTGGGACAGTGTTCTCTGTATCCGTGTTATCCGGGCCGGCCATAGTGCTGCCCGGTTGATTGCCTGAACACGTGGTTGGGAAAAAAGATTGCCTAGTTAAGCATCCTCTGTCAAACTTTTTTTTTGAGCTATTCCCGCTTAATTCACTGCCCGTTATGTTTTTCACCCACCACAAATAACGGTTACCGGGGTGAATTTCTGTCAGCGTTATTTAAAAAGCAGGTACTACATCCATGTCTGAGAATTACGTCGCACTGCTGGGTACAAAAGGTGGTCCCGCTATCCGCCCCGGCTCGTCTATGCCCACCTCAAACCTCGTGGTCATTGATGATCGACACATGGTGGTGGATTGCGGTCTAGGCGTGACCCGGGCTTTGGTTGATCAAGGTATACAACTGAAAGAGCTATCACTGATCTTTATCACTCATCTACATTCTGACCACTACCTGGAACTCGGCCCACTGATTCACACGGCCTGGACTGCTGGTTTGAAAACCCGCGTATCAATCTATGGGCCGGCAGGGCTGGAGGAGTATTGGAACGCTTTTATCATGTCGATGAGAGCCGACATCAACTTGCGCATGGCTGATGAAGGTCGACCCGATCTGCGGGATCTAGTCAACTTACACGTCATGGATGACGGTGTCGTGTTTAGGCAAGACACGCTATGCGTATCCGCGATCAGAACCTTGCACCCGCCGCTAGTGAACTGCTTTGCGCTGTCGTTTAAAACGCCATCGGTTCACGCAGTGTTCTCGGGCGATACCGCCCCGCTTCCCGAACTGGAAAATTTTGCACGTGGAGCCGATGTGCTGATTCACGAGGCCATGCTGGAGAGCGCACTCCCAGCCCTATTCAAACGAGTCGGAAACGGCAGCGATCATCTGATGCAGCACTGGCTGCGCTCACATACGTTTGTCCACGATGCAGCGGCTACGGCCACTCGTGCGGGTGTGAAGCAATTAGCGTTGTCGCATCTCATCCCGGCCGACGACCCGGATTACAGTGACGAGGATTGGATCCGTGCAACTGAAGCGCTTTGGCACGGGCCGTTGGTTGTGGGTCACGATGGCATCAAAATCACACTGCCTGACACGCCGGAGCTATAACTTTTCCCAGCTATTCCCGGTGAGTTTTTGATAGCTGGTAATTCAACAACTTAACGATCAACTGGAGTTTAGCTCCTCGCAGCCTAATCTTACTTGGTGAATCCACTTTCCCTGAGATAGTTCCCATGGCTGCTCCCGCTCGACAACCTCGCAAGGACCTGTCAATGGCAGGCCTGTTAACCACGGTGCGCACCGCCTTTGACACCGTACCCGATACTCGACGAGCGCGCAGTACCACATTCACTATGAGCGATACGCTGAACTCGGCCTTGGCCATGTTCAGCCTCAAGTATAGCTCGCTATTGCACTTCGATACCGGCATACGGGCCGATGAAGGCACCGTCAGGCATAATCTGAAAACTCTCTTTGGTGTCTCTCAGGCTCCGTGTGATACCCAGATGCGCAAGATTCTCGATCCGGTGGATCCATCCAGCCTACGCCCAGCTTTTCGTGCGCTGCATAGCTCTCTGCAGCGCGGCAATGTGCTCAAGAAATTCTCATGGAACGACGACAAGTACCTTCTATCAATCGATGGCAGCGCTCTGTTTGCATCCAGCACAATCAGTTGCCAACATTGCTGTGTGAAAAAGCGCAAGAGTGGCGACGAGTTCTATCATCAGCTTCTGGCTGCCGTCATCGTTCATCCAGAGCTCAAGCGAGCCCTGCCGCTGGACTTCGAACCTATCACACGACGTGACGGCAACACCAAGAATGATTGTGAGCGCAACGCGGGCAAACGTTTGCTCACTAGCATCAGCCAGCAGTACCCAGATCGTCAATTCGTTGTGCTCGAAGATGCATTGGCTGCCAATGGTCCACATATCCAAGAGTTACTGCGCCACTCGATGGATTTCATCATCGGTGCCAAACCGGGCAGCAATGCCGCGATGTTCGATGAGGTGTGCAAGCGACTCAGTCGCTCCGAATGTAGTGAGTCAGCACCGGATGATCTGAACAATAAAGGGTTCAGTTGTGGCTTTCGGTTCACTAACAATATTGCATTGAATGATTCACACCCGGATCTGCGGGTCAACTTTCTCGAGTATTGGGAATTTGACAAAAAGGGTAAACAAACCATTTTTTCCTGGGTGACAAATCTGCCGATCAACTCTGACAACGCGTATGACATCGCGCGCGCTGGACGTACCCGATGGAA
>CALFBL010000218.1 GCA_937951695.1 uncultured Granulosicoccaceae bacterium
GGCAGTCATTGGGGCGATGAAGAAGCTGGATTGATTGGTAACGATCTGTACGTCCGAGCCGATACACCGGTGCATTCGGCGCTGCACGAAGGCGGGCATTGGTTGCTGATGTCTGAGGCGCGTCGCGCACAGTTGCACACCAACGCAGGCGGCACTTTGGCCGAAGAGAACGCGGTGTGTTATTTACAGATTCTGATGGCGGATTGTATCCCCGGTTTCGATCGCACAACGCTGCTTAAAGACATGGACGCCTGGGGTTATTCGTTTCGACTGGGCAGTGCAGCGCTTTGGTTCAATGAAGACGCCGATGATGCGCTGGCGTGGTTACGCAACCGGCAACCGACACTGCTTACGCGGTTTGGTTACCAATAAACTGCCCCATTCTGACCGCATCGCCTGCCACCATATCCACCCGCCAGCGAACCGGCTTTTCAAACACCGCGATGATGGTCGAGCCCATGTTGAATCGCCCCATCTCTTCACCTTTATTTAGCGTAACCGATTCCTCTTCGGTGTACGGCCAGCAGCTGATCGAGCGCCCGGCGGGCGGGGTAACCAATCCATGCCAGACAGTCTCTATGGCGGCCACATTGATCGCGCCCACCAACACCAGGGCGAGCTGACCACACTGGCGTGACTCAAAGGTGGCAATGACCCGTTCGTTACGCGCAAAAATGGAATCGATGGTTCGTACCGTGTGCGGGGCCACGCTGTATAGTCGGCCTGGAACATGGGTTTGGCTGATTAATTGAGCATCCACCGGCATGTGCAAGCGATGGTAATCGCGCGGGGATAAGTACACGGTGATAAAGCTGCCGTTACTGAACACCTTGGCAAGGTCGCTATCCGCCAGCAAAGCTGCCAGCGAGTAGTCCTTGCCTTTGGCTTGAAACACGCGTGAATTTTCAATAGCCCCAATCGCTGAAATTCGTCCATCGGCCGGGCAAGCGATTTCGTCCACGCCGGCGGCGATGGGTCTGGCATCGGGTTTTAAAGCGCGCGTAAAAAACGCGTTAAACGTGTCATAGGCGCCGGGGTCGGGTTCTACCGCATCCTGCATCTGAACGTTGAACAACGCAATGAAGCGTCGAATGATGGGCGTGACGAGTCTGCCGGAGCGGCGGGTTAGCCAATACACAGCACGCGACACCGCGTGGTGAGGCAAGATGGCCAAAGGTGCGGCTTTGCACCAGTCAATCAGTATTTGCATAATTCCACGAGCATAACGTATGCGGGTAAGCCGGTGCTTATTTATCCTCAGGCTCGTGGGCCATGTCGGGCTCGTTAACAGTGCCTTGGTACATTTTCCCGTGTGATACGCTGCTGTGATCATCCCGTGGAATCTCAAACGTATCCGATACGCGAGTTGTTGTGCTGATGTCCCCTTGGTTAGTGTGAAAAACCAACGGAATGATTCGCCCGGGCATCAAGGGCGCTTCCAGACCCATCAACATGAGGTGATAGCCGCCGTGTTTGAACAGCAGTGACTCATTGGCGGGGATCTCGATAAACGCCTGCTCGTGCATGGTTGCGACATCGTCAACTATTTCACTCAAGTGGATTTTAATCCGGCTGATAAGCGGGCTAGAGACCTTCGTTAGGGTTAAGACCTCGTCGCTTGAATTGTGAAGTTTAAGATAGGCCGCGCCGACGCTTGCACCCGGCGGCGTTGGGTTGATGGTTAGCTGGGTAATTTCTGGCAATTCAGCCAAGGCCTGTTCCCATACAGCAACCGCCAAGGTGATAATTGTGTATCGTAAATATTTCATAGGCTAAGCCGTATCAATCCAGCAGCGCATTTTGTGTGGGCGCTAGCGCTCGCATTAACGTGGTGTAATCGGTAACAATCGTGTCGGCCGCGTGAGGGGCTGTGAGTTTCGCTCGCACGCGTCGTTGTGGGTCGACCAATAACATTGAAGCGGTGTGATCGACGTCATACTCATCAGGGTTATCCTCTTTTACCCTGAAAGCTGCAACGATGCCCAGTGCGCGGATGAGCTGATGAATGTCGTTTAGTTCTCCGGTTACACCGATAAAGTCTTTGTTGAAATAACCCACGTAGTTTTTCATAACCTCGGGGGTATCGCGCAGTGGGTCAACCGTGACGAAAATCATTTGTGGTTGCGGCACATCCATCGTTTCCAGTTGCGCTACCACATCTTGCATGACGGACAAGGTAATGGGGCAGACATCCGGGCAATGAGTGAAGCCAAAAAACAACACGTTCCAGTGAGCGTCCAACATCGTCTGATCCAGCGGCTCGCCATCAACGTCCAGTAACGAAAAATCGGGTACCGTTTGAAAGTCGGTAGGTAACACCAGAGTACTTAACAAGTCCTGTTGCAAGGTCTTTAATTGCTTGCCTTCCGCACTTTGCTCAGCGCTGCGCCCCGAATTAACCGATGCTTGGTCGAGCTCTGAGTCACCGCTTAGCACGCCCAGCCCCAGGCCAGCTGCAAGGCACACCGCGGCGAGGATAAACGGCAAGACACGATTTTTGGTGCTAGTGGTCATGTTTGAGTTCATTGGAGAGTTTTCGACTCGGCAGGCGATCTGATTCATTATACTGCGTGCGCGCCCCAATCGATCACCCCTCTATGCTCCCCCATCCGGTCCTGCCTGCCCAAGGTTCTCTCTCGCTCGAACAGTCGATTTGGCGCACTGCAGCGGCCTTTGAGGCGGCAAACTTAGACTTTGGGCACGGTACCGATAATCCTTTGGATGAGGCCAGCTGGCTGATCATGCATGTGATGGAGCTGCGCGTCGACCGGCCCCCGGACTACTCGCAAAGCGTCTCAGCCGACCGTCGACAAGCCTGCAACACCCTGATCGAGCGACGCATATCCGAGCGAATTCCACTGGCCTACCTGATTGGCAAGGCATGGTTTGCCGGCCACGAATTTTTCTGTGATGAACGAGCGCTGGTACCGCGTTCACCATTGGCCGAATTCATCAATGCGGATTTCTTCGATCTGTATCGGGAACTCGGATCCGTGCTGACTCAGCCGCCCCAGCGTATCCTTGATTTATGCACCGGTGGTGGATGCATCGGCATCAGCTGTGCTCTGGCGGTGCCCGAGTGTCGCGTGGTCTGTTCGGATGTGTCCACTGATGCGCTGGATCTGGCGCGTAGCAATGTAGCAAAGCACGACTTAGCAGATCGGGTCTCTTTAGTTGAAAGCGATCTGTTCCAATCGATTGAGGGTAAATTTGATCTGATCATCTCCAACCCTCCGTACGTCGACGCGCACGATATTGACAACATGCCAGACGAATTTCGCGCCGAGCCTATATTGGGGCTGGCGGCGGGCGATGATGGGCTGGATTTGGTTCGAACGATTGTGGCTGAAGCGGGCAAGTACCTGACGCCTCGCGGCTGGCTGGTGGTTGAGGTCGGTAACAGTCAGCCAGCAGCGCAAGCGGCGTTTGAGACGTTGGGTCTAACGTGGTTAGAGTTTGATCACGGCGGTGGAGGCATTTTTCAGTTGCCAGCTTCGAGTCTGTGTTAATCATTAACTGAGTAGGTAACTGAGTTGCCAGTTGAATTCGTAGTGAATCACTGCAATGAGAACGACTTTAATAGCGAATCTTCAAACTCGCTCCGGCTGAATCTTCGTCCACATTGCCAAAGCGAAAAATCGTGTAGTCGGCTCTGAAGGAAAAATTCTTGGAGAAATAAAATTCGCCAAACAGATTGGTTTCGTGTGAGTTGGTTAGACGACCATCGGCAAATTCATAGCTAACACCCATTGCGCTGCGAAAACTTGGGTAGTAAGACACGCCAAGGTGTACCGCGTACTCACTGTCATTACCTTCGGTAAGGTAACGAGCGCGGAGGTCGTAGGCCACCCAATTTTTTGCGCTTGAAACCGGTCCCGTAGAACGTAAACCCACGGTGTAGATCTTCACGTCTTCGTCGGGGTTTATCACGTAACCAGCAAATGTACTGGTGCGTTCATCGGTGTATTGCCCCAGTCGGATTTCGTACACATTATCGTCGTTGTCGTTACCGTCAAATTCGCCGATGGCGGTGATGAAAAATCCCGAACCGAACACTTTCCGAGCTACGACGGTTTGATTGATGACATCGTCGGTTTCATCCGAACCTAAGTTCTCGTAAGACAGGGAGAGAAACGAGGATTTATTGAGAAACTGGGATTCGTTGTAGGGAATCGCGTAGGTATTGACCGCGCCGAAGTTAATGGTGAGATCAACCTTTGCGCGGTTGAAATCCACGTCAGGGGCGTTGGGCTCATCGACATCGATGCTGCCGGCTCCGCCGCTGAATATGCCTTCGAGAAAAAAGCTGTCAGAGGCGGCCATAGCGGGAGTGCATAGGCAAGCTGCTACCAGAGCTGTGATAAATGTCCGCATGAATCACCTGTGGAGTAAACAGTGAACTGGTCCGCAATGTTTATGCCACACCGGATTCTGTGTTTTGGACGTAAAAGCGGCTGGTTGCTATACAAGCCAACCAGCCCAAGGGGTAACACTTAGAGATACAACGCTATGGCTGTGCTTAGAGTTCTCGCGCTGTCGTTCTAGGCGGCAGCTAAGGGCTCAAGGCAATGGCTTTAGAACACGATTCCCGTGCGGAAAGTAAACG
>CALFBL010000219.1 GCA_937951695.1 uncultured Granulosicoccaceae bacterium
AAGTTCAAGGTCGGGCCGATATGGGCAAGATAAGCGGCATTATCAAAACGAAACTCGTCGGATAAAGAACACCTCATCATGAGCAACGATTTTCAATTTCTTGATGCACCCAGAGCGGATCCGGAAAAAGTCACAGCTCCCATACGCATTAAGGGCTGGGATGAAATCTACGGCACCTTCGAACCTGAAGAAGCGAGCAGTCAAGCCGATCGCTGCCTGTCGTGCGGCAACCCGTACTGCGAATGGAAATGCCCGGTTCATAACTACATACCCAACTGGTTAAAGCTGATATCGGAAGGCAATCTGATCGAAGCCGCCGAGATGTCGCACCGCACCAATTCCTTGCCCGAAGTCTGTGGCCGGGTTTGTCCGCAGGACCGATTGTGCGAAGGCGCGTGCACGCTTAACGATGGCTTTGGTGCGGTCACTATTGGTTCAATAGAAAAATACATCACCGACGAGGCCTTCAAATTAGGCTGGCGTCCTGACATGTCGAATGTGGTCGCCACCGAGTTCAAGGTCGCCATAGTGGGCGCAGGCCCGGCGGGATTGGCGTGCGCCGATGTGCTGGCCAGAAACGGCATTAAGCCAGTGGTCTATGACAAATACCCCGAAATTGGCGGGTTGCTCACCTACGGCATCCCGCCGTTCAAACTGGAAAAAGAAGTGGTGTTCACACGCCGTGAGATATTGGAAGGCATGGGGGTGGAATTTGTGTTGGACACAGACATCGGCAAAGACATCGCGTTCCAGACACTGGTTGATGATCACGATGCGGTGTTTTTAGGCATGGGTACCTACACGTCAATGCGCGGCGGCTTTCCCGGCGAAGATCTCGAGGGCGTGCACGAAGCGTTGCCATTCCTGATCTCTAATGTTAACAAACTCTACCACTGGAACGCCGGCAACCAGGACTTCATCAATATTCATGGCAAGCGGGTCGTGGTACTCGGCGGTGGCGACACGGCCATGGATTGCAACCGCACCTCGGTTCGTCAGGGGGCGATATCGGTGCAATGCGCGTATCGACGTGATGAACAAAACATGCCGGGTTCGCGGCGTGAAGTGGCCAATGCAAAAGAGGAAGGCGTGGAGTTTTTATGGAATCGACAACCGGTTGAGCTCATTGGCAAGAACGGCAAAGTCACCGCAGTTCGAACGGTTCGCACGCAATTAGGGGAACCGGATGCGCGCGGTCGGCGGATGCCAGAAGTGGTGGCCGGCAGCGAAGCGGATGTGCCCGCTGATGTCGTATTGGTCGCATTCGGGTTTCGGCCCAACCCGGCTCCTTGGTTTACCGATTTCGGTATCGATACCGATGACGGCGGCCGGGTAATTGCCCCGGAAGCTGGCAGCTACGCACACCAAACCACCAACCCAAAAGTGTTCGCGGGCGGCGATATGGTTCGTGGTTCTGACTTGGTCGTCACGGCTGTGTTCGAAGGGCGTAACGCAGCCGACGGGATTGTGCGATATTTACGAGCATGAACGCACCCTTAAAGAATGATCTTTATCTTCGTGCTCTAAAACGCGAAGCGGTTGAACGAACTCCGGTGTGGGTGATGCGGCAAGCGGGGCGCTACCTGCCTGAGTACAAACGTGTCCGCGCCCAGGCGGGCAACTTCATGAACCTGTGCTCAAACCCGGAGCTGGCGTGTGAGGTGACCTTACAACCGATAGATCGCTTTAATTTGGATGCGGCCATTCTGTTCTCCGATATCCTGACCATCCCGGACGCGATGGGGTTGGACCTAACCTTTGAAACGGGCGAAGGCCCCCGCTTTGGTAAACCCATTAAAAACCGCGCCGATGTTGATGCCCTACCCATCCCGGACCCCAACGACTCCCTGAAGTACGTCATGGACGCGGTGTCAACCATTCGTCGTGAACTCGATGGTCGGGTGCCGCTGATCGGTTTTTCCGGCAGCCCGTGGACCTTGGCCACCTACATGGTTGAAGCCGGTGGCAGCAAAGATTTCTCCAAAGTGAAAGGCTTGTTGTTTTCCGACCCTGCGACGCTGCACGTGTTGCTAGAGAAGAACGCTCAAGCCGTGATCAGCTACTTGAACGCTCAAGTCGAAGCCGGCGCTCAAGCCTTGATGGTGTTTGACACTTGGGGCGGCGTGCTGTCACCGACAAATTATCAGGAATTTTCATTAGCGTACATGCAGCAAATAGTCGATGGTGTTACCCGTCACGCCGAGGGTCGGGACGTCCCTGTTACGTTGTTCACCAAGAACGGCGGTCAGTGGCTGGATCTAATGGCCAAGACCGGCTGTGATGGTCTCGGAGTCGATTGGACAATAAATCTGGCGGATGCCAGACTACGAGCGGGCGATTCGGTGGCGTTGCAGGGCAATCTAGATCCATCGGTGCTGTACGGCTCGCCCGAGAGCATTCGCGTGGAAGTCAAAAAAGTGCTGGACAGCTATGGGGATGCACCGGGCCACGTGTTTAACCTCGGGCACGGCATTCACCAGTATGTAAATCCCGAACACTTAACCGTGATGGTAGAAGCGGTGCGCGAGCTCAGCGCTCGCTAATCGAGCGAACGCTGAGATAATTGCGAGTAGACGTCAAGGATCTGATTGATCACCACGGGCCAGGCAAACCGGCGGCTGACCTTGGCTTGGCCTGCGATGCCCAGTTGCCTAGCCAACTCAGGGTTTTCCAAGACGGTGCGCATGCCGTCGGCAATCGCTGCGGCATGATTAGCCACCAACAATCCGTCTTTTTGATCGTCAATAACGCAATGACTGACTGGGCGATCCAGCGCAATAACCGGTATTCCACATGCCATCGCTTCAATATAGACACCGCCCAAGCTTTCTTGGCGCGATGGCAGACACAATACGGCGGCCTGCTCGATTAACGCGGTTTTCAGAGGCTGAGACACCTCTAGAATCAATCGCACGCGCGGACGATCGTACTGCCTATTGGCGCGCTCGATCTGCGCCTGCGTCGAGGCGTCAGCGGGGCCGACCAGCACCAACTGAGTTTCCCAATCATCCACAGCCAATCGCTCAAACGCCGCAATGAGAGGTAGGAAGCCTTTCTCCGGAATCAGACGACCCAGGAATAGCACGTATCGGCTGGCCAGCAGGGATGCCATGTCACCTTGTTCCTGGGCGCTGTCTCTAGCTCGCAGTATCGGGCCATAGGGTACCACTGAAATTTTTTCAGCCGCCGCTCCCTGCGCCATCAGCCACCTCGCTTCGTGTTGGGTCAGAGCAATCAACCGATCGGCCTGTTTGTAGAGGTGTTTGAAACTGGGAGACGCCCAATCGCTGCCGGTGTCGGATGTGTCCAGCGCGTTGGGGGTAAAAACAAAGGGTATCTGCTGCTGGGCACACAGTTGGGCTGCCAAGGCGGCAGCTTCCGTCAAGCCATTGTAGATGAAATGGACACGATCGGCATCGGCCAACAGAGCCCCGGCCGACTCTTTGAACGCCAGGTTGAAAAACAACTGATACAGTTTTCGCGCTATTTTACTGTGCGATTGCCAGCGGCCCAACCGAGACAGGATGCCCACGTAGGGCTGCGGTGTAGCCAGAGTGACGGTACGAACGGTTCCGTCGAGCGTATCCGACGCAGGCGTAAGCGCTGCCGATACCGATAGCGGCTCAGTAGGAGTTTCTGTGTCAGTGCAGTGCACCAGCACGCTCACACGGTGATCGTGTGATAAGTATTGTGCGAGTTCGTGAGAGTGGAACTCCGTGCCTCCTACTGCGGGCCAGTACCTCGGCACCCAAAGTACGGTATGAGAATCGGTTACAGCGTTCATTAACCCTTGGGCGTTGATAGTGGATCTAATTAACTGAGACCGGGAGCACCGTTTTTCCAGCGCACACTGTGTCTCATTGTTTCTCTGCCTATTCCTTATCCGAGACTTTCGGAAGAACTTAGACGAAATTCACCCCATAAGCAAGTCGGTCCAGATTGTGACTTAAGATTGAGCAGCAGTTCTCGGATGGGTGGAGAAACACCAACGGTTGACTCAATATCACCCGCAGCAATGCCGAAACTCACTCTATATCAGAATGGGTTTGCCGTGCGATCTCACCGGCAAGCGTCACCCCCTCTGTCCACAACAAAAATAAAAACGAGAGGTTAGAACGATGGCACTAGCGCCTAATTCTTTTCGAACGTTTGTTCTGGCAGCACCCTCATTTCAGATTCTATCGTTCTGCGCTGCGATCGCTCTGGGAGCGAGCCTCGCCCCCATCGCCCACGCCCAACCAGAGCAGACGTTTGCTTGTGACGGCACCGCCTATCTGACGACGGGTCATCTGTCGCGAACCTACGCACTCGACCTTAACAGCGGCGACTACAAAGTGGCGGCTGACTACCACGAAAGCCGAGTCCTGCCACCCTATGCTTGGACCAAAAAATCCAGCCTCGACGCGCTGGGCTTTAATCCGAACGATGGCTTCGCCTATGGCTGGAGCCAGTTTCACCATACCGTGGTGCGCATGTACAGTGACTTCTCTGTCGACCCACTCAATGTGGCGACCAACGAACAGAAACATTTCTACGTCGGTGATGTGTCGGGCCCGGACAATATGTTGTACCTGTACAACCGAAACGGCAAGAACACTGGCCTGTATGCGGTGAATCTGGATTCATCCAGTAAGCGTTACCTGTCAATGAATCTGATCGCAGACAGCACCAGCCTGAGCCTCGATGTCGAAGACTTCGCCGTGCATCCTTTCAACGGAAAAATCTACGCCATAGAAGCAAACGGCACGGTGGTTGAAGTCGATCCTGCGTCGGGCACTCGCACCGATCTGGGCAATTCAGAAGTGTACGGCAATCTAGGTTCCGCCTTTTTCGATGATGACGGTAACCTGTACGTCGTGCGCAATTACGACGGAGCGACCTTTCGAATCGGCATCGACAGTGGTGCATATAAAGGTGAGAAAATCGCCCACGCACCTTCAGCCACTGCAGCCGATGGTTTTCGGTGCGCGAAAGCGTCGTTCTCGCCCGCTGCCGTTCAGCTGAGCGATTTTGGTGATGCACCAGACAGCTACGGAACCTATGCCGATACAAACGGTGCGCGGCACAGCATCTTTGGTGATGATCCGTTGCGCATGGGAGAGGCGATCGATGGTGAGTCAGACGCCTACGCTCATCCCTTGTCGGACAACTCAACAGGCGATGATGAAGATGGCGTTGCCTTTGTCAGCAGCCTGGTTAGCGGACAGAGAGCGCGAACCATTGTTAGCGCATCCGGCGACGGTTTTGTCAACGTCTGGTTGGACACAAACCGTGACGGTGTGTTTGACGCGGCAGAACAATTAGTAACTGACCAAGCCGTGAGCGAAGGCGATAACCAAGTCATACTGGCATTGCCAAGCGATTTGAGCGAAGGTAAAGCCTGGGCCCGCTACCGTTTGTCCAGCACACCCGGTTTGCAAGCCACAGGTCCCGCTGCTGACGGTGAAGTTGAAGACCATCAAATCAAATTACTTGAAGATCGGGTCAGTGTGTCGAGCTACCCGTCGACTGACGGCTGGTCAACGGTAGCGTTTGAAGATAACTGGCCGTTCGTGGGTGACTACGACATGAACGATATGGTTGTCCAGATGCGTACGCGTACCTACAAAAACGCCAGTGGTGTCACCCAGGTTGATATGGAAGGCTACGTCGCATCAGTCGGCGCTTTCTACGAAAACGGCTTTGCTGTGCGTCTACCCGGCGTGCCGCGCGATGCCATCGATGAGACCAAACTCGAGTTTGTCGTCAGTGATATCGATGTGGTTGCAAGCCCTCTGGAGCCAGGTCGCGAAGAGGCAATCTTTATCATCACAGACAACGTGTTCAAGCACGTCACACCCGGTGCTTCTTGTGATTACTATCGCTCTGAATACCAATGCGGCGCTGATCTGGAATTTAAGTTCAGCTTGTCGATTCCATTCAAGCAAGCGCAGAACGCAGACTTAAGCGGGTTGTTTGATCCGTTCTTGTTCGCAACCCCAGGTGCCTTCCACGGGGCACACTTTCTGACTCCGCCAGGGCGGGGCTATGAGATTCACCTTAAGAATCAGTCTCCCACCGAAGCGTTCGACGAGCGTTTGTTCGCAGGCGTCGGCCAGGATGCGTCTGACCCAGCTGCAGGCAAGTATTTCCTGACAAGCACCGGTATGCCGTGGGCGCTGGAAATTGGCACCGCCTGGAATCACCCCTATGAGTACGTTGAATTGTCCGCGGCTTATCCTGACTTCCCCCCTTTTGCTGAATCCAATGGGCGTGTAAATCAGAATTGGTATATGAAAGAAAAGGCTGTAACCGACTTAATTTTCCCGGAGTAAGAGCTATCATGAAAACGAAAACCATTTTTCACGGCACAGCGGTTACTGCTCTAAGTGTTTTACTCATAGCGTGCGGCGGCTCTTCGAGCAGCGATTCCGATCCGGTTCTTCTGGGAGCGGCTATCACCGAAGGCCAGACCGATTCAGCCGCTAACACCAATTTCGTTGCGATCACCGATTCCGAGTTGGGCGACCTGGCAAATGTGCCGGACACTAAAACCGCGTCTCTGCAAGTGTTAGATGACTTTACCTTTGACACGTCACGCAGTACCACAGTATCGATGTCGATACCCGAGGCGCGCAATGTGGATGCCGAAGCGACGTTTTGCACCGATTACAGTGCGAAGAATGACGGTACTTACGACATTGACTACAACAGCTGCGTATTGTCTGCCCCGTTGCTGGGCGGCGTACTCAATGAAGAGCTAAACCTGGTTAACCAGCACGCTAGCGTGATTGGGGTTGTCTGGTTTCAGGACCCCGCCATACAACCGGTTTATCAGGAATACCATTTTGATTAAATTGTAAATTCGATCAAATCTTGGACACGAGAGAAAGTAAACAATCGTTACATGAGTCGATGGGGTCTGTGAGTGGGAAGCAGGGTGCCCTTAGTCAAACTGCAAACCATGCCCTGACGATGCCGACCTTGAGCGGGTCGGCATCACTTCTTACTTGTCCATCACGTTGCCAGATCAAACGCGGCATAACAAATTAGAATAACTCTTCGACCGCATCTTTCTGATCTTGCCGTGTGGTTGGGGCCGCTGTAACGCTACGAGCACCTGCACTGCCGCCAGCCGCTCCAACAGCCGCTCCGCCACCGCTGGATGCCGAGGTCGAAGCAGGCGCTGATGATCCGTGCGGAACGTTGTCGTCGAAGAAGAACTCCATCAGGCTCTGACCCGAACCGGATGAGGGCTTGCCAGACTTCCAGTCGATGCGCATTTGCTTGAGTCCCGATGGCGCTTCCGGCGTCACTTCCGACACCCCGTCGAGCATGGTTTGCATGTACTCGGTCCACATGGGCAAAGCGGCGATACTGCCGGCTTCGCGTCTGCCCAATGGCTCCAGCCCATCTGAACCGAGCCAGGCGGCAACTACCGTGTCGTCACTAAAGCCTGAGAACCACGCATCGAGCTGGTTATTAGTTGTACCGGTCTTGCCGCCCAGATCACTGCGGCCTAGCGCCTCACCGGCTGTCTTGGCGGTACCGCGACGAACCACGTCACGCATCATGCTGTTCATAACAAAGGCATTACGTGGTTCAATCACCATGGGAGCATTGACCACGTCCAGCTGCGTCACCGCGTCACGTGGATCGAAGTCCGAGCTCAGCTCGCCAGTTTCCGGATCAACGCCGGCCAGGACCACAGGCTCGCCGTTATCACCCAGCGTCTCAGCGCGCATCTCGCTGATTAACGGACTCTCTTCCTGAGGATCGCAGTCGTCGCAGAGCACCACTTCTGGTGCGGTGTAGATCACATTTCCACGTGGATCTTCAATGCGCTCAATAAAATACGGCTGAATTTTGTAACCGCCGTTGGCAAACACACCCATCCCCGTAGCCAGTTCCATCGGCGTGATACTCGCACTGCCCAGCGACAATTACAGATCCGGCGGCATGTTCTTCTCTTCAAACCCAAAACGCTTGGCGTAATCGATGGCAAAGGGCACGGTGATTTCACGCAGCACGCGAATCGAGACCAGGTTCCGGCTTTGCACCAGAGCCTCACGCAGACGCGTAGGACCGTAGAACCGTCCACTGTAATTCTGCGGGCGCCACTCGCCTTCCAATGCGGCATCGTGAAAGACGACCGGTGCATCGTTGTATATGGTGGCCGGTGTATCACCGTAGTCGAGCGCGGCGGAGTAGATAAATGGCTTGAACGTTGAGCCGGGCTGCCGGCGCGCCTGGGTGACGCGATTGAATTTGCTGCGCCCCCATTGAAATCTCAAAACCTAATGTATTCCAAAGATCTAATGACTTTTCTATATCAGGTGTTTCCATACTTACTCCGGCATAACTGCCCAATAAGGATGGATCATGCGATTTTGTTTTTTGCTCTAGCCTTTCTGAATTATCAAACAAAGAAATTCTCTACACAGATTATATTTCATTAGATAGTGGACATGAATGGATAAAAATCTCAGATCATGATAGTTTTAATCGA
>CALFBL010000220.1 GCA_937951695.1 uncultured Granulosicoccaceae bacterium
CGTCAGCAAAGCGTTCTGTTTTACTAATAGACGAACTCGATCGCGCTGATGACGAATTTGAAGCCTTTCTGTTGGAAATATTGGCCGAATTTCAGATAACGATCCCCGAGCTAGGGACGATCAAGGCGACGCACAAGCCGGTTGTTATACTGACCTCAAACGCCACCCGCGATTTAAGTGATGCACTGCGTCGCCGATGTCTTTATCATTTTGTTGATTATCCCTCGTACAAAAAAGAGTTACAGATACTGTTAAGACATCTTCCGAATCTACCAGAAGATCTCGCTAGCGCTATCGTTGGCTTTGTTCAGAACCTGCGGCAACAGGACTTAAAAAAGACACCGGGTATAGCCGAAACCCTGGACTGGGCCAGTGCTTTGCTGCATATGCACGTGCAGGACTTACGAGCTGCACTGCCGATGATGGATACAACACTGGGTTGTCTACTGAAAACGCGAGTCGACAGGGAACAGGCCGATCAAGAGTGGATACGGGAAGTGATGTTCCGCGCCGAACCTTCTCCAGAAACACGCTAACGTTGTGCCAGCTCAACGAGAACCACTCACCGGTGCTTTGATTTCGAGCCGACTGTTCGGTTTTATCGCCTTGTTGAGAGCAAACGGCTTTAACCTGGGTGCAAACGATATCAAAGCTGCGCATGTTATCGCTGCCGAGGGCGGTATCGATTCTGAGGTCAGGCTGCACACCGCGTTGCGGGCGATCTTCTGCCAGAGCCAGACGCAATGGCAGGCATTCCCGGTGTTGTTTGCCGTGTATTGGCACATCGCTGAAAATGCCGATGAAGACACGAGTGACTATGGCGATGAGCAGGAAGCTGATTCAGTGGGCCAAAACGCACCGAGTGGTGCTGGAGCCAGCGGTTTATCGTATTTTTCTGAGTCCCTTGCTCAGGCAAAAACTTTGGATGATGATGAGTCCACGCTGGATGAATATGTCGGTGGTGCCAGCGAATCGCGTACCTTTGCACAGCGCGATTTTAGATTCGTATTCAACCCGCGAGACATGCGGCGTATAGAGCGGGTTGTTGACGAAATCTCGCAGCGAATGCAAAAGCGATTGCGTCGACGTGCAAGACAGGACCATAGTCGTGGCAGACTCGATGCAAGACGTACCGCGCGTTCAAGCCTGCGTCACGGCGGCTGGCCGTTCGATCTACACTTACGTGGCAAACAAAGAACGCCTGCACGCTTTTTACTGCTGCTCGATGTCAGTCAGTCGATGGAAATTTACAGCTACCTGTTTTTACGTTTTGCACGCGGTCTGTTGCAAGCGTTTAAAGAGACCGATGCCTACGCCTTTCACACCGATTTGATTCATATTGGTAATGAACTGCGCCACCAGAGTCCGCAGCAATTGGAGTCAAGACTGAAAAAATTGTCCAGCGGTTGGTTGGGGGGCACGCGGATTGCTGAATCGCTTAAGCACTTCAATAGAGACCACGCCAAACACGCCGTTCACAAGGACACTATTGTTATCGTCTTTAGTGATGGTTACGACAGTGGTGAACCTGCAGACCTTGTTACCGAGGTATTGGCACTGAAGGCCAGATGTCGCAAATTAGTGTGGGTCAATCCGCTACTGGGCCGCGGCGTAAATGCAGAGCCGCTGCCGGTGGAGAGATCGTTACACGCGGTGTTACCGCATCTCGATCTTTACACCAGCGCGCACAGTTTGAATTCTTTAAAGAACCTTGAACCCGCTTTTAGTAATCGACAATGACTCGCCGAACTGTACTGCCGAACTCTGCGTTCAAGCACTACTGACCTTTGCTTGGCACGTTCCAAATGATTCAAAGATTGAAGTGATGAAAAAACGTTAGGCCTAACTTAGGGTTGCGCCGGGCAAGACTCGATATAAAGTCTTATGGTGCCGGAGGAGAGACTTGAACTCTCACTCTGTTGCCAGAACCGGATTTTGAATCCGGCGCGTCTACCGATTCCGCCACTCCGGCACGAAGGGGGATGCTGCTAGTCAGCGAGCGCACAGTATAGCAGGGTGTGATTCCATTAGACTGCACCTCTATGCAAAGAAGTGACTTCCATTTTGATTTACCTGAGGAATTAATTGCCCAGGCCCCGCTGCCGCGCCGCAGCGACAGCCGGCTGTTGACGCTGAATCCGCAAGGGGCGGATGCGGCGGCCGTGGTCAACCACCATAGCGTACGCGACTTGCCCGACTTGCTGGAACCCGGTGATTTACTGGTGTTTAACAATACGCAGGTCATTCCAGCCCGTCTCTATGGGCAAAAAAGTTCAGGCGGGAAGGTCGAAATGCTGGTTGAACGCGTGCTCTGCGAAGACCAGTTATTGGTGAAATTGCGTTCCAGTAAATCCCCGAAAGTTAGGTCGAGCTTATGGTTTGCAGGTCTTCGCCTTGAGGTCATAGGCCGGCAGAGAGATCTGTTCGTGTTGTTGGTAACGCCCGAAGAGCTGAATCGTATGGGGGTGCCATCGGTGGCACACTGGCTGGATTCGAACGGCGAGATTCCGCTGCCGCCTTATATTGAGCGTGCTCCGAATGCGAGTGATTTGAACCGCTACCAGACTGTTTTCGCCTCTGTAAAGGGGGCGGTAGCGGCTCCAACAGCAGGCCTGCATTTCGATGAAGAACTGTTGGCCGCGTTGAACGAGCGCGGCGTGCAAACGAGCAACGTGACATTGCATGTCGGCGCAGGCACCTACCAGCCGGTGCGCGCCGACGCTATCGCCGATCATCAAATGCACGCTGAACGAGCTTACGTGCCGCAAGCGACCGTAGACGCCGTGCGCAAAACCAAGGCGGCTGGTCGCCGGGTTATAGCAGTAGGTACCACGTCGGTGCGTTCTCTGGAAAGTGCGGCGCTGGCAACCGGCGTGCTGGAGGCGTACGAGGGGGATACCGATATTTTTATTTACCCGGGCAAACGCTTCCTCGTGATCGATGGGTTGCTGACCAACTTTCATCTGCCCGAGTCGACGTTGATCATGTTGGTGTCGGCGTTGGCCGGGCGCCAAGCGGTGCTCGATGCCTATCAGGCTGCCGTTCAAGAACGCTATCGGTTTTTCAGTTACGGCGATGCCATGTTGGTGTGGCCGCAAGACCCATCATGACCTCCCAGTCACACCAGGATACACAAGCATCAATGACGTTTCAGTTCGAACGACTAAACACCGACTGTGCTGCTCGCCGCGCACGGTTGAGATTTGCCCGAGGCACGGTGGAGACGCCCGCATTCATGCCGGTGGGTACCTACGGCACGGTGAAAGCCATGACCCCGGAGGAGCTTCGCACCATTAATGCGGAAATCATTCTGGGCAATACCTTTCACCTGTGGTTACGTCCGGGCATGGAGATCATCAAGAAGCACGGTGACTTGCACGACTTCATGAACTGGTCTGGGCCGATTTTGACCGACTCGGGCGGGTTTCAAGTGTTTAGTCTTGCCAAAATGCGCAAGATTGATGAGTCGGGGGTGAAGTTTCAATCCCCGATTGACGGCTCAAAGGTGTTTTTGAGCCCCGAGGTCTCAATGCAGATCCAGCGGGATCTGGGCTCTGACATCGTCATGGCATTCGATGAGTGCACCCCGTTTCCAGCGACCCACAAAGAGGCAGAGACTTCGATGGAGTTATCCATGCGTTGGGCGCTGCGTTGCCGCGACGAACACGCTCGGCTGGAGAATGCCAACGCTTTGTTTGGTATTGTGCAAGGCGGTATGCACACCGATCTTCGTGAGCGTTCTTCTGCCCATCTGGCAGAGATGGATTTGCCCGGATACGCCATTGGTGGACTGGCGGTAGGGGAACCGAAAGAGGAGCGTGAGCGCATGCTCGATGAGTCGGTGCGTTTCCTGCCGCAAGATAAGCCCCGGTACTTGATGGGTGTCGGTAAGCCAGAGGATATTGTAGAGGCGGTGTTGCGTGGGGTCGATATGTTTGATTGCGTGATGCCCACCCGCAATGCGCGCAACGATTACCTGTTTACTGTGGATGGGGATATTCGGCTGAGAAATGCCCGGTTCCGCGACGATACCGGTCCGGTGCACCCCGAGTGCGAGTGCTATACCTGCCAGAACTACTCGCGAGCGTATCTGTACCACTTGTCCAAATGTGGCGAAATTCTCAGCGCACGGCTTAATACGATCCATAATTTGCATTACTACCAGCAGCTCATGCAGGGGATACGCAACGCCTTGGACATCAATCAGTTCGAGGTCTTTACCAAGGAGTTTTACGAACGCCGCGCCCGGGGCGTTAGCTAAGCGGCCCTGTGGCATAATCACAGCCCACTCTACTTTGTCAAAATTTCGAGCGCCATCATGAGTCTTCTGGATTTCTTCATCAGCCCTGCCAATGCCCAAGCCACCGGTGGTGCAGGTGGCGGGTTATTGTCGTTTCTACCCATTATTTTCATGCTGGTCATCTTCTACTTTTTGATGATTCGCCCGCAGCAGAAACGCATGAAAGAACACAAGGAAATGGTCGGAGCCTTGAAAAAAGGCGACGAAGTCGTAACCAACGGCGGTCTGGGTGGCACGCTTACCAAGGCCGATGATGAGGCCTATCTGTCGGTACAAATCGCGGACAACGTTGAGGTGAAAATTCAGCGCCAAGCGGTCGCGGCACTGCTGCCTAAAGGTACCTTGAAAAACACTTAGCGATCACCAGCTAAACTTATTAGACTTCGCCCTGTCATGTGTCAGGGCTTCCGTCGTTTATAGGCAACCATGACAAACACCAACCCTCTCTGGAAAGTGCTGCTGCTCGCAGGCGCACTCATCATCGGCATTTTGTTCGCGCTTCCCAACGTGTTTGGTAACGACCCAGCCGTTCAGGTATCACCCAGCGACGGGCCGCTAACACAGAGCCTGGTCACAACCGTAAAAAACGCGCTCACGAACGCCGGTATTACCGACGTTGAGTACCGTGAAGAGGGCGATCGATTGCTGGCGTTATTCCCCGACACCGACGAGCAATTGCGTGGGCGGGACGCGATTCGTGAAGTCACCGATGCTGGGGTTACCAACGTAGCGTTGCATCTGGTCTCAGCCAGCCCTGCCTGGCTGCGCAGCTTTGCTGAACCCATGTATCTCGGGTTGGATTTGCGAGGTGGGGTGCACTTTTTGATGGACGTCGATATGGACGCCGCTCTTGCCACCTCGGAGCAGCGTTACGTATCGGACTGGAAGCGCGTGGTGCGTGGTGAGCGAATTCGTGGCACCAACATCCAATACCGGGATGGTGAAATCGTCGCCCGTTTTCGTAGCGCGGAAGATCGGGATCGTATGCTGGCGAATTTCAGCCGCAATACCCCTGAGCTGTTTTTTACCCCTCGCGATGAGGGTGAGTTTTTCTACGTCGATGCCACGTTAACCGAAGCTGCCGAGCGCGAGGAGCGCACCGGGGCTTTGCAACAAAACATCGTCACACTGCGAAACCGGATAAACGAGCTCGGTGTTGCCGAACCGGTCATCCAGCAGCAAGGCACAGACCGAATCGTGGTGCAGTTGCCCGGAGTTCAGGACCCTGCCAAGGCCCGAGATATTCTGGGCGCGACCGCTACGTTGGAGTATCGGTTGGTGTACGGCGGTGAAACCGACTGGGCGTCGGCGGATCAGGGCGGGCCGATTCCAACGGACGCTCGCTTGTACCAGCGCCGCGGCTCTGGCGCGCCGATTCTACTGCAACGCGATGTTATTGTTACAGGAGATCAGATTAAAGGTGCCTCCGCTGGCATCGATCAGCAATCGGGTGGGCCCGCGGTGTTCGTCCAACTCGACAGTGCGGGCGCCAGAAACATGTTGGAGGTCACCCAAGACAACGTCGGTAATCCGATGGCGGTGGTCTACATCGAGAAAAAGAAATTCACCAATCTCGTTGATGGAGTAGAGGTCGATGAGACCGGTGACATCGAAGAGGTCATCAGCGTGGCCACCATCAATGATGTCCTCAGTCATCGTTTTCAAACCACTGGGCTGTCCGCTCAGGAAGCGGCCGACATCTCATTGCTGCTGCGATCGGGAGCGTTAAAAGCGCCGATCCAAATCGTCGAAGAGCGCACGGTGGGTCCGAACCTGGGTAAAGCGAACATTCGTCAGGGTTTTATGGCCGCAGTCATAGGTCTGGCCATTGTTGTGGTGTTTATGGCGATCTACTACCGCATGTTTGGTGTGATTGCCGGAGCCGCACTGGTGATAAACGTGGTATTGATCATCGCGGTATTGTCAGCCCCTGGATTGCAAGCAACCTTAACGCTTCCGGGCATTGCCGGAATCGTCTTGACCACTGGTATGGCGGTGGACGCCAACGTGCTGATCTTTGAACGGATAAGAGAGGAGCTCAGGGCAGGACGATCCGTTCAAGTGGCCATCAATGCAGGCTACGAAAAAGCGTTCGTCACCATCGCTGATGCGAATATCACTACGCTTATTGCGGCGGTGGTTCTCTTTAGTATGGGTACCGGATCGATCAAAGGCTTCGCGATAACTTTGTGTATTGGTATTTTGACATCCATGTTCACGGCCATATTCGGCTCGCGTGTGATTGTTAACGCGCTCTTCGGCAATCGCCGTTTAACCACACTGCCAATTTAGGGGGCCGACGATATGCGTATGGTAGTTAAAGAGTCGGCAATCGACTTCATGGGTCACCGTCAGCGAACCTGGATTTTCTCCGCGGTGATTATAGTGATTGCGTTACTGGCGATCCTGATTCGAGGATTGAATTTGGGGGTAGATTTCACCGGGGGCTATACCATCCAGGCTGCCTACGAAACTGCGCCCGATCTAAACGTTGTGCGAAGTTCTCTAGCCGATGCGGGTTTTGCAGAAGCCGTGGTGCAGAATTTTGGTTCCAGCACTGAGGTTCTTATTCGTATGGCGCCGCAGCCCGACGCTTCGTCAGTGCAGGTTAGCAATGAGGTGGAGGCCGCGCTGCAACCCTCCAGTGATGGCACCATATCGATGGAGCGAGTCGAGTTTGTCGGGCCTCAGGTGGGTGAAGAATTACGCGAAAAAGGTGGCATGGCGGTGCTGCTCGCGCTGGTTGGCATTGTCATCTACGTCTGGTTTCGATTTGAAAAGAAGTTCTCGGTAGGGTCGGTGTTCGCCCTGGTGCACGATGTGATTATCACGGTCGGCATATTCGCGTTGTTTCAGGTCGAATTCGATCTCACCATCTTAGCGGCTATCCTCGCGGTAATCGGGTATTCCCTAAACGATACCATTGTGGTGTTTGACCGGATAAGAGAGAACTTTCGCTCGATGCGATCCGGGACGCCAGCCGAGATCATGAATGCGTCGATCAATCAGACCTTGTCGCGTACCTTGATCACATCTTTCACCACAATCCTTGTGCTGTTGTCGTTGTTCATTTTTGGCGGCAGTATCATCCATGGCTTTGCGCTGGCGCTGCTGATCGGGGTTTTTGTTGGAACCTACTCGTCAATTTACATAGCCAGTACCGCCGTATTGGCGATGGGAATCACCAAAGAAGATATGATGCCGGTTGAGAAAGAGGGTGCTGATCTGGAATCGACACCTTAATTAAGGAATCGATTGCCAAAGTCATGTTGCAACGACGCTAAGCACACAGCGTGGGTGTCAGTGGTTATTGGCTCTTAATCTGTGCGCTCTTTCAGCAAAACCCCCATGGTTTGCAGCATGGCGTGATGCACCTTGGGCGAACCTGCGATTAGATCTCCTGATTCAAACCAGGTGTCGCCTGCTTGGTAATCGTTGATCAAGCCGCCAGCTTCCCTCACCAGTAAGGCGCCGGCGGCGATGTCCCATTTTTTTACACCGCTCATCCACGAGCCATCCACTCGGCCAGCGGCAATGTAGGCGAGGTCCAGAGCTGCGGAGCCTGCACGCCGAACGCCGCTGCACTTTTCGGTGAACGCCCTGAGTGTTGCCATGTAAAAATCCAGATGCGCCGAGTCGCCTTCTCGATAGGGGTAGCTGGCGCTCACCAGAGCGTTACCAAGCTGGCTGGCGCCGCTAACACGGATGCGCCGTCCGTCAAGGTAGGCGCCATCGCCCTTGCTGGCCGTGAACAGTTCCTGTGGAACCGGGTCATAGACGACGCCCTGAAAGGCGCGGCCCTCTTTATATAAACCGATCGAAACACTAAAGTGTGGAAAGCCATGCAAGAAATTCAAGGTGCCGTCGAGGGGGTCCACAACCCACTGAAACTCTGAGTTTGCGTTGCCCAGCTGGCCACTTTCTTCGGCCAAGACACCGTGATTTGGGTAGGCTTTCATCAGCGTTTCTACGATTTCCGCCTCCGCTTGCTGATCGACTTCAGTGGCAAAATCGTTGTGGCCTTTTTTTTCAATTCGTATCGTATCGAGGCGTCCCATGTTTTTGGTGATGACTCGGCCGGCGGCGCGCGCGGCTCGAACACCGATGTTAAGCATCGGATTCATAAGCGTGTCCAGTGATTAGCTAGCGAAAAGACGGGAATAGGAAAGTGCGGGTACGAATTGTAGTCTTTATGGAGAACCCATTGTTCCAGTGATTTACACTGCCGGTCATGAATCTTGAACTCGTTTTTGTGTTGGTCGGTACGACCCACACCGGCAACATCGGTGCCTCGGCTCGGGCGATGAAAACCATGGGCTTTACGACTTTGCGCTTGGTCGATACCTGTTCACACCGAACCGATGAAGCCAAAGCGCGGGCCTCGGGTGCCGATGATGTGCTGCTGGCGGCGGAAAAGTTTGATGGGCTTGAGGATGCCGTGGCTGACTGTCATGCCGTCATTGGCACCAGTGCTCGGCCGCGCAATCGTTCCGTGCCCGTGCTTAGCAGTCGAGAATTGGGCAGTACACTGGCGGCGTTGGCTAAAGCACGAGTCGCAGACACGGCTTCCGAAGCGGCCGAGGCGAGGGATTCACCGGTTCGGGTGGCTTTGGTGTTTGGTCGTGAACGTTCCGGTCTGGACAATCACGAGCTCAATCGCTGCACACATTTGGTACAGATTCCGGTGGACCCAAATTTTAGTTCATTAAATCTGGGCAGTGCGGTTCAGGTGCTGGCGTACGAATGCTCGGTCGGGTTACACGGGTTACGCAGCACCACCGACGAAGCGCGAGAGGCCATTCCCAGCAATAGCGCCTCGATGGAGCGCTTGTACGCACACCTAGAGCGCGTGTTGTTAGTTTCAGGATTCCTCGATCCGAATAATCCAAAGCATTTAATGAGTCGATTGCGTCAATATTTCGAGCGCAATCGTCCCAATGAAACGGAAATGAACATACTGCGGGGGGTGCTCAGTTCGGTAGAGCCTGTGGCAAGCGACAATCGCGACATTGAGCCGAAACAAGAAATGCAATAAACGGTCTATGATAGGGGCACTTCTAAAGACGCGGTAGATTTCGCGGAACAACGAGTGTGCTATGGGCAGTATTTGGACATTAATGAAAGAAGATGTGAACTGCATCTTCGAGCGTGATCCTGCCGCTCGAACCCGGTTCGAGGTGCTGACGTGTTACTCCGGTGTGCACGCCATTTTAATGCATCGGGTCAATCATTGGCTTTGGCGAAAAGGCTTGCTCTGGGCTGCCCGGTTCCTAGGCAACATTGCACGCTGGTGCACCGGAATTGAAATTCATCCGGCCGCTGTTATCGGTCGGCGTTTTTTTGTCGATCACGGAACGGGCGTTGTGGTAGGAGAGACCACGGAAGTCGGCGATGACGTTACGCTCTATCAGGGGGTCACGCTAGGCGGGCGCAGCGGGGAACCGGGCAAACGTCATCCGACCATC
>CALFBL010000221.1 GCA_937951695.1 uncultured Granulosicoccaceae bacterium
ATGCTGTGCGCAGATGGATATCGATGTGGGCGCCAGTGTGTACACTCAGTTGCTGAATCAGCGTGGCGGTATTGAAGCCGATGTGACCGTCACTCGTATGGCGCAAAATCGATGCTTACTCGTGACCGGTCATCCCAGTCAGATGCGTGATCAGTACTGGATTCAGACACACGCAGACGCCGATTGGCAGTTTGAAGTTGTTGATATGACGTCAGCCTATAGCTTGATGACACTACATGGTCCACAATCACGCGCGATCCTGCAAAGTCTCAGTGGTGATGACTTGTCGAACGAGGCGTTTGCGTTCGGTGCTGCAAAAGAGATCGATATAGCGCATGCGCGCGGCTGGGTAATTCGTCGCTCGTTTTTGGGCGAGCTGGGTTTCGAATTGTTGTTGCCTACCGAATTTACATTGCACGTCTACGATGAAATAAGACGCGTGGGTGATCCGCTAGGTTTGCGTCACATGGGGATGTTTGGCATGAATAGCTGCCGACTGGAAAAAGGATTTCGGCATTTTGGACATGACATTTGCGAAGAAGACACACCGTATGAGACCGGTCTTGGCTTTGCAGTCGATCTGAATAAACCGGACTTTGTTGGACGAGAACCCTTGATGACGCAACGCGCTAAGTACCAGGCTGCAACACCTGATCGGATGATCATGATTTGTGTTGCAGGACTCACTGAAAAATCGGGTCCTTACCTTAGCCACGATGAAACCGTCTGGAAAGACGGTGAACTGATTGGGCATGTTACGTCCGGTGGCTGGGGTTATCGAGTTCAAGCCATGATTGGATTGGCCACTATCCATCGCAAAGAAGGCATCGACAAGGCCTGGATAGACAGTGGTGGATTTAGCGTTCAAGTCGCCGGGCAACGTTTTGATGCACACGCCCAACTTGCCCCACTATATGATCCAAAGGGCGAGAAGATGCGCGCTTGACGAAGGCTAGAGCTAACGGCTTAAAAGGCAATAGACATGAGCAAAACCATATTAGTTATTGGTACCTACGACACCAAAGAAGACGAACTGATGTTCGTTGTCGAGTGTATTAAAGCTCAAGGCGGGGGTGTTTTGACCATGGATGTCAGTGTGCTGGGAGATCCTTCAGAACCGACGGATATTTCCAAGTACGACGTTGCCGAAGCGGCAGGTTCAGCAATCCAAGAGGCTATTGATAGCGGCGATGAGAACACCGCCATGCAAATTATGGCGCAGGGTGCATCTTTGTTGTGCGCTCAACTCCATGCGGAAAAAAAGATCGATGGCATGATCGCGCTTGGTGGAACGATGGGAACAGATTTGGCACTCGATTGTGCTCAGGCATTGCCTATGGGTGTCCCCAAATATGTGGTATCGACCGTGTCTTTCTCACCGTTGATACCTGCAGATCGACTGTCGCCAGATATTCAGATGATCCTGTGGGCCGGAGGATTGTATGGATTGAACTCTGTGTGTCAGTCATCATTGTCACAAGCTGCAGGTGCTGTTCTCGGGGCAGCAAATGCGGCGATCGCACCCAAGGCTGACCGGCCAGTGATTGGTATGACCAGTCTTGGTTCGTCATGCTTAAAGTACATGAAGCTATTGCGTGAACCGCTAGAGTCGCGGGGGTTTGAAGTGGCTGTCTTTCATGCTACCGGTATGGGGGGCATGGCGTTTGAGGCATTGGCACGCCAGGGCTGTTTTGCAGCTGTCATGGATTTTGCGCTACCGGAGTTAGGTAACCTCATGGTGGGTTCGGTGATCAACGCCGGTGCTGATCGCCTGACCAACGCCGGCAAGCAGGGCATACCGCAGATAGTTTCCCCGGGCTGTGCGGATTTAATCGATTTTGCCGGTTGGCAAGACATACCCCAGGCGTATTCTGACAGACCATTTCATGCGCATAATCGATTGATCAAATCGTCGGGTTTGAGTCCCGATGAACGTCGTGCGCTGGTTCGCGACATAGCGACTCGGCTGGACAAAGCCACGGCACCAGTGCATGTACTGATACCCACGCAAGGTGTTGAAGAGTGGGACCGTGAGGGCGGTCCAGCTCATGATCCGGAAGGGTTGGCGGCTATGGTTGATGAAATGAATCGGGTAATCAAGGAACCGCTTCAATCGACGGTTTTAAATTGCCATATTAACGATGAGGCGTTTGCCGCTGCTGCCTTATCGGTACTTGATGATTGGATAAGCGTAGGTGTTGTCAAGACCACCGTTGAGAATAAAGGCCTGTAGAATGCGGGCCCACTTTGGCGATCGATTTTTATGAAAAAGGTGAGGTTATCCGAATACCATGGATGAACGATATAACATTTTGTTTGAGCCGGTAAAAATAGGACCAGTTACAGCACCCAATCGATTCTTTGCAGTGCCACATGCAACAGGCCACTCGCCATTGATGCCAAATGGCTCCATCGCTATGCGTGAAATGAAAGCCATGGGAGGCTGGGGCACTGTTTGTATGCAACTGGCTGAGATCGATCCGACTTCCGACATCTGTGATTTGCCGATTGAAAAATTTTGGGATGATCAGGACATTGCATCACATTCGCGACTTACCGAGCGACTGCGTGCACAGGGAGCTCTGAGTGCCATCGAGCTAGCACACACTGGAATACGGGGTAGGGGAATGGGTACCGGCATGCCGGTATGGGGACCATCCAATCTGCCGTGTCTTAAGCCACAAGTGCCAGTGCAGGCGAAAGCGATGGATAAGAAGGACATCAAAGCACTACGCAAAAGCTATCGTGACGCGGTCAAGCGTTCAAAAAAAGCCGGCTATGACATCGTCTATGTCTATGTCGCGCACGACGCATCTATCCTGTGGCATTTCCTATCGCCGGCTTATAACCATCGAACCGATGAATACGGCGGTAGTTTCGAAAATCGATTGCGTCTGTTCAGAGAAGTGTTGGAAGACACCGTTGAGGAGGCTGCTGGTGAGGTCGCGGTAGCGGTTCGTCTTGCTGTTCATGAGCTCAATGGTCCACAACGTATTTCGCATGAGGGCGAAGGTCGTGATGTTGTGGAAGTGTTGGCGGAGTTGCCAGATTTGTGGGATGTTAATGTGGCCGGATGGAGCCACGACAGTGGCACATCGCGTTTTGATGAAGAAGGTCATCAGGAACAATTCACACAATTCGTTAAGCAAGTCACCACGAAACCGGTAGTGGGCGTGGGCCGTTTCACCTCTCCAGATGCGATGGTCAGTCAAATCAAGCGTGGAGTGTTGGATTTGATCGGCGGTGCGCGGCCCTCCATCGCTGACCCCTATCTGCCCAACAAGATTCGCGAAGGTCGAGTTGACGCGATTCGTGAATGCATTGGCTGCAATATTTGTGTTTCTTCTGATGCGTTCTCCATCCCGTTAAACTGTACGCAAAATCCGACCATCAGTCAGGAATGGAAACGCGGCTGGCACCCAGAGATCGTGCCCAAAGCGGCGGCATCCAAAGCGGTGCTCGTGGTAGGTTCGGGACCGAGCGGGCTCGAAGCTGCGCTAACCCTGGCGCGCGCCGGCCATGACGTTACGGTAGCCGAAAGCGATAGCGAATTCGGCGGGCGTGTGCGACTGGAAAGCGCATTGGCAGGGCTCAGTGCATGGGGCCGCGTGGCCGATTACCGCTTAAACCAATTGCGACAACTGCCCAACGTCAATCTGTATGCAGAAAGCCCGATTGATGCGCAAATGGCGGCTGAATTCGACGCTGAGCACGTGTTTGTAGCAACCGGTTCAGATTGGATGACCAATGGCCGCGGGCGAACGCATTTCGAACCGATAGACGGGTTTGCCGAGCAGGCGACAAGCGTTGACCAACTATTGAAAGGTGAGGTGCCTGAAGGTTCCATCGTGATCTATGACGATGAGCACTACTACATGGGCAATACACTTGCAGCCCATCTAGCTCGCAATGGCCACACGGTGAGCCTAGTGACACCTCAGCCTTATGTTGGGGGCTGGATGAATTACACGCTGGAGCAGCCGCGTGTGGTTAAAGAACTGGCGTTTCTGGGAGTGAATGTCATTGTGAATGCAAGTGCGCTCCGGTTTGATGGGCACAGATTACACTTGGAAGATAGCAACACAGGTCAACAGCTGCCAGCGATTGATGCCCCGACTTTAGTGTCTGTGGGTCTGCGGCAACCGCGACTCGATCTGTGGTTATCACTGAATTCGGATGAGCCTTGCACGCTGATTGGAGACGCCGTAGCGCCGGGTATTATTCAAGCAGCGGTATTCAGTGGACATCGCATGGCACGAGAATTTCTGGCAGACAAAGATAGACCGATTACGTTATTGAGAGAGCGGCCGGTGCTGGTTTGAACCGTATAATTAAGCAGCAATCGCTGAACAATCATCACTCCTGATATGCCAACAACAGGCTGGATTGACAACGCTGTCGATCGCTCGAAATTTACTACCGAAGGATGAGAATATGAGGTTCATTAAATTCGCCGATCAGGCTATCGAGCCGGTTAGAAAAGAACTGGATGCAGATATAATCGAGGGAGCGCCTGAACAAATGGTTTGGAGCCATTTTGTTGGCAACGACGCTCGATTCAAATCTGGCATCTGGGATAGTACTGCCGGTGTGTTTCGGGGGCCCATGAGTGATCAGATTGAGTACTGCCACATCCTGGAAGGTGAAGCTCGTATTGAAACACCTGACGGCCAAAGCCGGACAGTGCACGCTGGAGATTCGTTTGTGATGGATAACGGTTTACAGCCGATTTGGCATGTGGATAACTACATCCGGAAAGCTTACGTCATCTGCTCCGTTAATCCATTCGATAATTAGACGCAAACTAAATTATAAGGATGGGTCTTACCCAATCGTGAATGTGGGCGAGCCACTCAGAACAGTGAGTAATTCAGCGATGGGTGTGATAGCGGTTAAATCAAGGCGTCCATGGTCCCGCTGTGTCGTACGCCAGCGGTGATTTTCTGGCTGGCCCACTCGACAAACGATGTCCACAACGCCCGTGCCGGTTGTTGACGCACTGTCAGGGTTTCTTGACCGGTGTCCGAACGTCCTCGCCGATGCGCTGCTGTAAACACCCACACAGCTGCACTGGTGAAAGCTGAACGCTGCTTTCTGTACAACGTTGGACGTCTAATCCGTCAACAACACCGCTATCAACGCATCAGTCTCACTCCTAGCGCGCAGCTTACCGATCCAGCTCTCCGGAATACCGTGCTCTCCACCGATACCGTACACCGCCCCTGCCAGCGCACCAATGACGATTGCCCGACCGCATGAATCGCCACCTGCGTAAATATTATTTCGAATCGCAGCCGTAAATGACGCGCTGGTAGAGAGATTATGGACAATGCTGGGTACGCCGTACTTAAGATCACAGGCCATACCGAATTCTTTAGTGACGTCGGTCACCGACCGGGCTGGGTCGGATAACGCGGATTTTAAAGCGGCTTGTATTGAGTCGTTGCCTGTTGCCATAGCGGCATTCAAAATGCCATCGACTGAATTGTCTGTAATTGCTGCTTGCATCATGGCGGCACACACGTGGCCGTAAGAGAGAGCTCGCTCGTGCGTACTGGTCACTGTGATGGCGGATTCTATTTGCTCATGGAACTGATCGTCGTTCGTGGATGGGCTTGTACACAACCGCGCAATCAAAGCGGGCAATTTCGCGGTGGCTGGAAACTGCTCATCGTCGGTGCCGTATCGAGGCATGGTGGTTTGGATATGCGCCAGTACCTTCAGCCCGTAAGCCACAACGTCATCATCGTGGTGTGCGATTCGAACGGCCTCGGCGAATTTTTGCTCGAGTTCATCGCCTGTGTATTGAGTGCGCGTAGCAAGTGCTTTTTTCACAACAAACGCTTGCACCGATGCCTCGCCATCAAACGCGATGGACTTGGCACTGTCCATGGCGTCTCGCTCGGCCAGAGTCATGTTATCCAGGGATTGCCGTGTGGCATTGTCGATGTAGCCAACGTAGCCGCCGCCGTAGCCGAAGTGGGTTCTGAACTGTTGGGCAAAGTGGTTGACGTTGTAGTCACCGTTGTTGGCCACCAGCGAACGAAGCATCACCAGAACCTGTTCACCGTATTGAGACTGAGCGCCAATCGGCTTGTTGGCATGGGCGAAATAGCCTGGGACGCCGGCGTAGTCATCGGCTTGCGGGCGGCGGAATTCAGGGGCCTTGGGCGCTAGTTTCTTGATGTGCTCCTGATCGTAAATCCAATGCGTGCCCAGCGCCGCGGCATCTGCCACCAGCGCGCCGAGAATGAGGTTCTTTGCGTGATTTTTTTGTTCAGTTGTCATGGTCAATTAATCCTAAGTGGGCATCCTAATCCATTGCGGCTTGTTTTCTGTGACGTCAAACCAGGGCGCTTTGGAGCCGATAAAAATATGACCCTTTGCATCGACTCCTGGGTCATCGGTTAACGAGCCAGCCGGTACGTTGTATTGGCTGCCATCGGCACGGGCTCGAGGCACGGACGATCCGCAGGTTTTGCAAAAGGCATGACCAAAGACTTTGGCGCCCTTATGGGCGTACTCCTGAACATGCTCTTCACCGTTGGTCCAGGTAAATGCGTCGCCGGGTACAAACGCGTTGGTTGCGTGGGCGGCTGCTTTGGCCTTGCGACACCGGCTGCAGTGACAATTCATCATCATGCTCGGCGCGCCGGAGTATTCAAACGTCACCAAACCGCATTGGCAACCGCCGCTTACAACGCCAAGTTTCGAAACCGGTCTGGTGACGTTCACGATCCGACTTGCATCACCGTCGCCATAGTGGTGATGTTGTGGAAGCGTATCGGTGATGTGATAACAACCTGCTTTGGATTCAGTGAAGATGTGGGCTTCTGGGCGTATGCCTGGGTCATCGTCCATCAAGCCTGCGGGGACGGCTACGGTGCCATCGCTTGATCGTTCGGGCAAGCTTGAACCGCATAGGTTGCAAAACGCGCGCTGGAATCCGGGGGAGGATTCGTAGATCTCGATCGCGTCCTTGCCGGCTGTATAGTCCAGCTCCGAGCTTTCGAAGTAGGTGGCGAACAAGGCGCCGTGGGTTTTTCGGCACATGGAGCAGTGACAATGTCGCATCTTTGATGCCTCGTCACTGACCGTAAACTGAACCGTAGCGCACAAACAACTACCCTTAGCCATCGTTCTCTTCCCTCAAATGAGTATCGCGTGTTGGCTTGATTGCTTCGAGTGTGTCATGTCAGCGCGAGGTTGTCATGTGCACGTCCCTTTTGTCATAAAACTCTCTGTCATCCACGTCGCTGAGTGAATGCCTGACTGCTACCAGCTACAACAATCAGAATCAAGCCGATTGTTGCCAGTTGATTGGGCGTCTCCCGAAACACGATCAATCCAATCACGGAGGCTGAAACAATTTGCAGGTAGACCACCGGGGCCAGAACCGCGTTACCCACTCTTGACAAGGCCATGATGGAGAGTAAGTTTGCGGTGGCGGAGGTCAAGGCGGAAGCCGCAATCCAACCTGGGACATGAAGCCCTTCGCTGAGCAACTGTGGCAAGCCGAAAGGGGTCAGGCAAAGCGCTGCCACGGTAAGTTGGACCGTCAGTTGGGCAAGGGCAGACCCATTGCCAGCCGCCCAGCGTGTGGCAACCAGAAAGGATCCATAAAAACAACCGGCAGCCAGTGCCCAGAGAATGCCGAGGCTCATCTGTCCGGTGGGTTGCACCACTAGCAACACGCCGATAAACCCGCCACCGACTGCAACCCAGTTTCCTGGGGTTGCGCGAACACCCAATAGCCACTGCGCCAGTACGACCGATAAGATTGGGCCGATAAAGAAAGCCCCAAAGACGTCCGCAATCGGGCTTAAACCCACCGCTTTGATGATCAGCGTTACCGCCACGGCAATCAACGCACCGCGAGCGCATTGCTGTGTCCAGAATCGTCGATTGTTGAACGTGGGGGCGGGGATTTGCCCGGTGAGGGCAACCCAAGGCAATAGAATCAGCGCGGCGATGGCAAAGCGCGCCCAAGACAACACCACCGGTGGGTAGGTGGTAACGGCTTGAATGTATTTGGCGATACCATCGCCGACGGGAATGAACATCATCCCCGTAGCCATCAGCGCGATCGCCAGCCAGAGTGTTCTCTGGGTATTCACCCTATCTGGCTGGCGTTTTTCACTATCACGCGATACGCTTCAGTTCACGGGGTTACTTTTTTTGCTGGAAGTCAGACACCCAACTTTCCAGTCGTGACTGCATATCTACGGCGGCTTCCAGAGCGATCGATGACATTTTTTCAGCCGATTTCTGGAACTCCTCAGTCATCGCTTTACCTCGGGTTTCCCAGAAGTCTTCAGCTTCCATCACACCCAGTTTGGCTTTTAGTTCTGCTTCATCCATCGCTGTTTTGGATTTTTCAGACATATCTTTCAAGTACTCTTCAATGACGGGGCGGCTGGCTTCGATTTTTTCTTTTGCTTCCATCAATCCTAGGTGGGCCTGCAATTCCGCTTCCTCAGCACCCACTTCGGCTTTGTCTGCTGCCGTGTTCAGTGTTTCCCGTACTTTTTTCATCACCACACGGCTGCGTTCCTGGACCCGCTTGGTGTGTTCGGGCAAATCATCGATAAAGTCATCGAATAAATCGTCGAGTTTGTCCAATGATTCGCGCGTTTGTTTAATTGCTGCCTTTAAATTGTCATCCATAATTTCGTCTCCTCTTAAATGGAAGTGGGCTCGACCTCGTACTGGTCCAACCCGAAAGTTAGGGCTTTTCGGGTTGGGTTACAAGGGAAGGCCTAGCCTAAAGGCGGGAAGTATAAGTACTTGACATCGTTTATGCCGTTCAAGTTGTGCAGGGTGTCGATATTTTCCTGCGTCACTTCTGCGTCAACTTCGAGTAGAGCAACCGCGCTCTTGCCGGCCGGGTCTCGACCCAAGTGCAAATTCGCAATATTGATTTTTGAATTGCCCGCCGTGGTACCAATCGCACCAACCACACCGGGTGTGTCTTCATTGGTGATATACACCATGTGATTGCCCAGCTCAGATTCAAGTGACACCCCATCGACGTCGATAACACGAGGCCGGTTCCGAATCAAGGTGCCAGCGATTTCGCGTTCATTGGCTTCGGTTTTGACGCTGACGGTCATACGGCATTGATACTCATCGGTACCGTCACTGTGTGCATCGATAACATCAATGTTTCGATCGCGCGCAATCTCGCGCGCGTTCACGGCATTGACCGAACTTTGATGTTGTTCGAGCAGCGATTGGGTCACTTGTGTGGTCAAGGGGTCTGTGTTCAGGCCGATAATGTCGCCAGCGTAGGTGACCGTTAGGGATTTGATCGGGTCTTTTGTCAATTGCCCCACGAAGGACCCAAGACGTTGTGCCAATTGCAAATACGGTTTGAGCTTGCGCGCCTCTTCGGCGCTCAAGTTCGGCGCATTTAAGGCGTTGGTAATGGCGTCGTTAAGCAGGTAATCGCTCATTTGTTCAGCAACCTGAACCGCCACCTTCTCTTGCGCTTCCGAAGTGGCTGCCCCCAAGTGTGGTGTACAGATCAGGTTTGGTGTGCCGAACAAAAGATTATCTCTGGCCGGTTCTTCAGCAAACACATCCAACGCAGCGCCACGCAAGTGGCCACTGTCCAGCGCTACTTTCAGCGCCAGTTCATCCACCAGCCCACCGCGCGCGCAGTTGATTAACATCGAGCCTTTCTTCATCTTGTTGATGGCGGACGCATCGATGATGTTTGCGGTCTCTGACGTTTTTGGTACGTGCAGGGAAATTACGTCAGACGACGCCAGCAACGTGTCAAGATCCACTTTGGTAACGCCCAGATTCGCGGCGCGCTCTTCGGTTAAAAATGGATCATAGGCTTGCACACGAAGACCGTAGCCGATCGCTTTTTGCGCCACGATGGATCCGATGTTACCCGCGCCTATGAGACCCAGAAGTTTACCGGTGAGCTCCATCCCCATGAATTTCGATTTCTCCCATTTGCCCTCGTGCGTTGAAGCGCTGGCTTGCGGGATATGACGAGCCAATGACAACATCATCGTCATGGCGTGTTCGGCTGTGGTAATGGCGTTACCAAAAGGTGTGTTCATAACCACTATGCCTCGTGCGGTACACGCAGGTACATCGACATTGTCGACACCGATGCCGGCGCGTCCAACCACTTTCAATCGTTTGGCGGCTTGCAATAGCTCCTCGGTGACGGTTGTGGACGAACGAATCGCCAGACCATCAAAGTCCTTGATGAGGTCAGTGAGCTCTTCAACTGAGAGCTTTGCAGACTGCACCACTTCAACACCGCGCTCTTCGAACACAGAGACGGCGAGGCTAGACATGGAGTCGGAAATTAATACGCGTGGCTTACTCATTTATGTGCTCTCAGTTTTGTCTTGGGATTGGGTGGCTGAGGCGTAGGCCCAGTTAAGCCATGGGGTGAGGAGGGAGATGTCAGTGGCTTCCACGGTTGCACCTCCCCAGATACGAAACCCCGGTGGGGCGTTTCGGTAGTTGCCAATATCAAAAGCAACACCTTCTGCGTCCAGCAGTTGAGTGATGCTCTTTATGGTTGCCTGTTGTACGTCGGGTGACAGGGCAGTAAATGCCGGATCAACGATCTTTAAACACATCGAGGTGGGTGAGCGGGTAGATGCCTCTTCTGCTAGCCAATCGACCCAATTGGTTTGTTGTACCCAGGCATCCAATGCGGCAAAGTTTTTTTCTGTTCGTGCTTTGAGGCCCGCAATTCCGCCTTCGGTTTCAGCCCAGTCCAGCGCTGAATGCAGGTCTTCCAGTGCCAGCATACTGGGGGTGTTGATGGTGGCGCCGGAGAAGATACCGTCAATCAGTTTGTTGTCTTTGGTCAGCCGGAAAATTTTCGGCAAAGCGCGTTCCGGTGCGTTTTGCTCGAGGCGTACAACCGCTCTTGGGCTGAGCGCCAGCATGCCGTGAGCGGCCTCACTGCCGAGCACTTTCTGCCACGACCACGTCAGCACATCCACTTTCGAAAAGTCAATGTCCATGGAATAGGCGGCGGAGGTGGCATCACACAACACCAACCCTGTTCGGCTGGCTTTTACCCAGTCCAGATTCGGCACTCGCACACCGCTGGTGGTGCCGTTAAAAACGAACACCGTATCGTTGTCGGGGTTTGCGGCACGCATGTCTGGCAGTAAGCCGTAGTTGCTTTTGTGTACGTTGAGGTCTTTGATACCCAGCGTCTTTAAGTCAAGCGCCCAATCGTTTGAGAAGCTCTCCCAAACAAACACGTCCACTGGGCGGGTACCAAGGAGCGACCACATGGCCATTTCAAACGCCCCGGTATCCGAGGCGGGTACGATGCCCAGCTTCCAATCCTCGGGCAGCCCAAGCAGCGCTGCGGATCGGGTGATGCCTTCGGCGAGGCGAGCCTTAGGCGCTTTGGCGCGGTGGCTTCGACCGAGCGTGTCGGTGTTGAAGGATGTCAGGGTCCAGCCGGGGTGTTTGCGGCAAGGACCGGATGAGAAGCGTGCGTCTGCAGGACGCACGTCGGGCTTCGAACTGAAGCCGAGGGCTGTGTCAGTCACGGGGTTTAACCTCTAGTTAAAGGGTGGTTTGCTCCACCAGGCCCGAATAG
>CALFBL010000222.1 GCA_937951695.1 uncultured Granulosicoccaceae bacterium
CTTGTGCTCGGTGAACGCTGAATACATCGGTGTGAACGAGGTTTTGTACACCTTGATCGCGTCCCCGTGGGCCTCTCGAGCCTCGGCTTCAGTCATGCCAATGGTGCCGATCGGTGGATGGCTGAAAACGACTGTGGCGATGTTGCTGTAATCCATCTTCCGCCCGGTCTGGCCGTTGTACAGCCGATCGGCCAATCGTCGTCCAGCGGCGATGGCTACCGGAGTCAGTTCCGCTTGGCCCGTAACGTCTCCCACCGCAAACACGTTTTTTATCGGGGTTTCCTGCCACTCATCGACCGGTATATACCCCTCGTTGTCAGTGTCCAGGCCGATCTTGTCCAACCCCAGGGTATCGGTCAGAGGTTTTCGGCCTATGGCAATCAGGACGGTATCGAAGGGGCCAATTTTGTCGCCTGATTTGCCAGTTACAAAAAGACCTTCGAGCGTTTTTTCTATCGATTGGGTGTCGAAGTTTTTGGCCATGGTGACGCCATCCTCGCTCATCATCCGCATCAGCTCATCGCTTAGCATGTCGTCGAAGCTGCGCAGGAAAGACTCGTTGCGGATGGCCAAAGTAGCTTGCGTACCGAGAGCCTGGAAGAGCCCAGCCAATTCCACCGCGATGTATCCAGCACCAATGACCAGAGCGGTACCCGGTTGTTCGCTCAGTTCGAAAAAACCGTCCGAATCGATCGCGTGCTCGATTCCCGGCACATCCGACATGATGGATGTTCCACCCGGGGCGATGATGATGCGTTCGGCAGTGACTTTTCTATCGCCGTCGATTAACACGGTGTTGGGACCCTCAAACGTTGCATGCCCGTGAGCGATCTCAACGTTATTTTTGCCTAAATAAGTAGCGTATGAGTTATTAATGTTGCGGATGTAGATCCCACGCTTTTCAACAAATGCACTCCAGTCAAACTTGCCGACGGTAAGATCGAACCCGTAAAATTTGGCATCGTGCGCGGCGTGCGCCAAAGCTGCTCCGTACCACATGGCTTTCTTTGGCACGCAGCCACGGTTGACGCAAGTACCGCCCAAAACCGGGTCACGCTCTATCACGAGGCATTTTGCACCGTAACTCCCCGCGCGGTTAAGGGCAGCAATACCGCCGCTGCCGCCGCCGATAGAAATCAAATCGTAATCAAAAGCCATATGTTCTCTCTGCTGAACCAAACCCGCTAGTATACGAACTAACACTCTTTTCTCTGAGCACTCTTGACAACCACTGACCTACGCAACAAGTGGCCCCATCTGGTTACTTTAACCCGAATTAATCGCCCCATAGGCATCTTGTTACTGCTGTGGCCGATGCTATGGGCGCTCTGGTTCGCAGCCGATGGTGTGCCGCGATTGTCTGTGTTGGTAATTTTCGTGCTGGGGACTATGTTAACTCGCTCCGCCGGTTGTGCCATCAACGATTTTGCCGACCGTAAGTGGGACGGGCAGGTTGCTCGCACAAAGCACCGTCCATTGCCCAATGGAGATCTGTCTTCAATGGATGCGTTGATCACAACAGCTGTTCTCATGCTGCTCGCCTTCGTTCTCGTGCTGTTCACCAATGCATTGACCATAAAATTGTCACTGGTCGCCTTGTTTCTGGCGATCCTGTATCCGTTTACCAAGCGCATCACTCACTGGCCACAGCTGTTCTTAGGACTAGCATTCGCGTGGGCAGTTCCGATGGCCTTTGCAGCCCAGAGCCACAGCATCCCGGTTACGGCCTGGGGGGTCTATCTCGCTGCTGTCATTTGGGCGTTGGCGTACGACACCCTGTACGCTATGGTGGACCGGGACGATGACCTGAAGGTCGAGATAAAATCCACGGCCATATTATTTGGCCAATACGATTTGGTGCTGGTAGGGGTAGCTCAAACCACCACGCTGTGTTTGATGCTTGTGGCAGGTCACTGGCACGAGCGCGGCCTGATGTATTTTCTTGGATTGGTGGTTGCCGCTGGTTTAATCGCCCAGCAACTGCACAGCTGCCGAGACCGCGATCGTGATGCGTGTTTTCAAGCGTTTCTGAACAACCACTTCGTCGGCATGGCTATATTTTCAGGCCTTGCCATTGATTACGCCATCAATCCGGCCATCAACTAACGATGAAAAACGTCCAGGCCCTGTTGACGCAGTACCATCTGCAAATTACCCAGAACGAGTCGCCTAACCCGGTTTGGGTTAACAACTACAACGATTTGCGTCTAGTGGACGCGTGTCTTGATAAAGACCGGCTAAGTCGCACGCACCCCGAACACCCCCTTCAAGTCGGCATTGTTGGCCCAACGCAGGCGGGGAAAAGCACGCTGGTGAATGTGCTGACCGATTCGAACGCCGCGGGCATCAGCGCACGCGCCGGTTACACAGTCCATGCCCAGGGGTTTGCTTTGAATCTTACCGAGGCATCGCTTGCGCCCATCGGCACCGTGCTGGAGCCCATGGTGCGTGTCAACGCTGGCAACCTGGTATCCGACGATCTGAACGCCTACCTGCTTGAACCGGTCACAGCGGGGCCGGACGCTTTGCTGGACGCGGTAGTGGTCTGGGATTCACCCGACTTTGATTCTATCGAAGCCAAAGGCTACCGAACGGCAGTGCTGTACACCCTGGCATTGGCCGACGTTTTGGTGTTGACGGTCAGTAAAGATAAATACGGGGATAAATCGGTCTGGGACATGTTGGCGCTAATGGTGCCATTGGACAAACCCATTGTGGCGGTCATCAACAAGCTCGATGAGTGCGACAGTGCTGCGGTGCAACACTCCTTTGTAGAACGATTCCGCATTCGGTTCCCCGGCTCTGCGGTTCCAACCCTTGTGCCGCTGCCGTACATTGACAATACGCTGCGCTTTCTACCGCAACAACTCGACCCGCTCGGAGACGCGCTAGCCCACGCCGAACACATCTCTGATAGGAGTCAGTTGCGCCCCGCCATCGATCAGTTCATTAACGACAACTGGTCCACCTGGATAGAACCCGCCCAGCACGAGAACCGGGCAAGACAAACTTGGAACCAAGCCGTCGAAGAGGCCATTAACCAAGGTTTCTCGGAATACGAGAGCCGCTATTTGAACGATGAATCGAGAAACGATACGTTTAACAGGGCGTTGGCCGAATTACTTAACCTGTTGGAGATCCCTGGCATCGCGGCCACTGTGCAAAAAACCCGCGAGGTGGTGACCTGGCCGGTGCGAAAATTATTCGGCATGGGAATGGACGCGATACGCGGTGACGTCGTTCGAGCCTTGCCGGTCAATGTTGAACGCGATGTGTTAATCAGCGTGCAAACCCATTTGCTTACCACGCTACAAGCGCTTGCGATCGACGCCCAGCAAGATCAACCAGAACAAAGCCGTTGGTGGCAAGCGCTTAACCAGGAGCTCAGGGCGCGACGTGAAACAATCAAAGGCGCGTTTGACCAACGCGCCTTACAGCACAAAGCAGACTTCGAACCTCGTATAGAGGCAGCCGCACAGCGCTTGTATCAACAACTGCGGACGCAACCCCGGCTACTCAATTCACTGCGGGCGGCTCGGGTGACCACCGATGCTGCAGCGGTCGTCCTAGCGGTTAAATCCGGCGGCCTTGCACCCACAGACTTACTGGTCGCACCGGCCATGTTGTCGGTGACAACCCTGCTTACCGAATCGGCGCTGGGTCGCTACATGGCAACGGTTAAAGCTGAATTGAAACGCGAGAAAGGCGCCGAAGTTCGTCAGCACGTCTTTGATGAGGAGCTGGGGGCCGCGCTACTCAAGTTGCCCCAGACGATGAATCAAAGTGAGTTGCTGGGGTTGGATTCTGAACTGGAAGTAAAAAAGCACGCAGGCTAATCCGGATGGTTCATGAGAGGATTTCATGTAAGGTCACCTTTCATATTCGTGAACAGTCCGGACTAGGAAACCCTTGCCTCT
>CALFBL010000223.1 GCA_937951695.1 uncultured Granulosicoccaceae bacterium
GGAGTCGGCAGTAAGCGAGCAGCTGTAGACCGCTTGTGTCTTGAGCAAACATTACCCGCTGATTTTATTGACGAGGGCATTGTCGAAGCAGAGCTGTCTTGTGCGAGGTTTAGCTGAAGGGTGATCAATGAGGTTTATCGGATGAACGATGGGATAGATTGGGACGATGCGTTTGCCAATATGAAGCACATCCCGCATTCGGCAACGCTCCCTGACCATTGGGCCTCTTGCGCGCAAGGTTTTCGTGACGCGTGGGAGCACAAAGAGCTTGATGTGGTTTACGGGCATCACGAACGAGAAAAGTTGGATTTCTTTTTTCCTGAATCGTCCGCTAAGGGCTTGATGATATTCATCCACGGTGGCTATTGGATGCGGCTGGATAAATCGTATTGGTCTCACCTAAGCCGAGGGTCACTGGATCGCTCACTGGCGGTCGCTATGCCCAGCTACACCTTAACCCCCGAAAGCCGTATCTCAGACATAACTCATCAAATCGCTTGTGCAATAACGGTTGCTGTCGATAAGGTCGATGGGCCAATCTATCTGGTGGGACATTCAGCTGGTGGTCACTTAGTCACTCGAATGAATTGCGTTGACGAGCCGCTGAACTCCGCAATACACAAACGCATAGTGAGAATACTGACGATCAGTGGGGTGCATGATCTTCGCCCGCTTCTTTTGACTGAGATGAATGAGACGCTAAACCTGTCCAGCGATGAAGCCATTGATGAGAGTCCTGTCTTATGCACCGCATTGACTGATGTGCCGGTGATTGCTTGGGTTGGCGCCAAGGAAAGACCAGAATTCTTGCGTCAGACGCAATTGCTTCAATTTCACTGGCCATCGTGCACCAGTTACTTTGGTGTCGGTGATGATCACTTTTCGGTGCTCGATGGATTACAGAAATCAGACTCTGCATTACTCAGTACATTGTTCGAAAAGTGATCCACGCTGGTAGATGCAACACCCATGACACAAGCACGGGACTGATTAGCGTCATTGGCTGTATCTGGTGCAAAAAAAAAGCGCCCACTAGGGCGCTAGTCGTTCAGTGCGTTAAGCTGCAACAACAGTCACCAAGCTGATTTTGAATTTTGTACCTCGAACTTACAGGTCGGCACCGCCCCATAACACGCTGTACTTTTCGCAGTGGATTAATATGGACTTGTATTTACTTAAGTCGATGTTTGCAGGAACAACGAATTGCTGAGAGCCTTTGTTGCTCTCCAGTTCGGACACCAACACAGAACCTTGGGTGGCAGTTTTGCCAGTCACCTCTGCAACAGTCATAGGTGACAAAAAGATCTTGAGATCAGGCCCGCTCTTCGTGCTGAAGTCCTCACTTAACGTAATGACTTGCTCGTCGCCATTTTTCTCAATTGACCAAGTGCCTGTAATTGCATTTTTTTTCGTTGTCCAGCTGCCGTCTTCTGCGGATACGACTCCGACTGCCATAAGACTAAAGACCAGACCGGCCATAATAATCCTCAGCGCACGTTTGTTTAAGTTTGCAATGTATGCTTGCATGAGTGTTTCCCTGTGTGATGTTGTAGATAGGTTCAGCGAGTGCTGGTTGATCGATTAACAGTGACGACCAATCCAGCGTGTTGGTAGTTAGAAGACCCGCCGGTGTTGTAGACAGAATCCGGTTGAATTAGTTCTGCTGGTGAGCGAAAGGAAAAATGTATATTAGGTAATGTATACATTAGTATGGCATTTCATAGTCGGCTCTGGATAGATCCGCTGCAAGTCGTTGTCTTTGCAGTGAACTGTTTCTATCGATGTCATCGCGGGGTAGTTGATAGTCATGGCTCAACCGTCCAGCTGCCGTTGATCGAATGTTGTTTCTTTGCCCAACCGCCACCGTGTCCACCTCGTGTTCAGGCAGAAGCGATGCTGAGTGTGAGGAAGCCGAAGATCAAACAGGAGAACATGAAGCCCATAACGTAGTTGCTGATGGTTAAATCGTTGGTCGGCATAGCGGTCGTTTTTGCTTGCGCGGCGAGTGTGTGTTTTTGCATGATAGTTAGCCTTTAATAAAATGAAATACCGAAGCAAGAGATTGACAGATGAAAAAGCCGTCGCTGCTTGCACGTGTATTGAGAGTGCTGAATCTGGATCATAGTTGCTATAACAATCGGTATATTTTCGGCAAACTGCATGTGCGGTGACGGGGGGGTGTTCTGCCCAAGCGGCGTGGAAATTCAGGACGATATGCAAGGTAAGATGGCGCGATGCTATCTATCAAGAGTCGAAAACCCTTTGACCTGTCCTACCCATAAGTGGTATCAGTATTTGAAAATTCTGTTAATGAGTATCCGCTGTGACCTACGCACAACCGAAAAGCCTCAATGAGGCCATGGAGCTGTTGGGAAAAGGGTCTTGGGCGGTCCTTGCCGGTGGTACTGATTTTTATCCCGCTGCGCTTGAGCGTCCGATGCCGGAGTCGATACTCGACATTTATGCGCTTGAGGAATTGCGTCAGATTCACTGCGATGAGCAAGCAATTCGTATTGGTGCGAATGTGACCTGGAGCGACATCATCGCGGCGGACTTACCACCGGCGTTTGAGGCCTTAACACTCGCGGCTCGTGAAGTGGGTTCGGTTCAGATCCAGAACCGGGCAACGCTGGTTGGCAACCTCTGTAACGCCTCTCCCGCGGCTGATGGCGTACCTGGTTTATTGATACTGAACGCAGAGATTGAGCTCTCGTCATTGCGTGGTAAACGGTGTGTGCCGTTACAGGAATTTATTCTCGGTAATCGCAAAACGGCGCTTGAGCCGGGTGAGTTGGTCACATCGATTATTGTGCCGACGAGTGCTGCATCGGGTAAATCGACGTTTTTAAAGTTGGGTGCGCGCAAGTATCTGATCATTTCTATCGCCATGGTGGCAGCGCGGCTCGCCTACGATACCGACGATAGAGTCACCGAGGCGGCTATCAGTGTGGGCTCTTGTTCTTTGGTTGCACAAAGGCTGCCCACTTTAGAGCAAGCGTTGATTGGTCAGACCAAAGGCGTCGATCTGGCTGATTGGGTGATGCACAAACACTTAGCGCAGCTGGCGCCGATTGGCGATGTGAGAAGCAGCGCTGTGTACCGGAGGAACTGTTCGCTGGAGTTAATCAAGCGCTCCTTGATGGCATTGGCTGGCAAGGGCCATTCAGGTGGCATCGATGAGCCAAGTTTAGTGAGTGCTAATCGTTGATAACTCTTATTTTAAATGGTGCAAGGGTGCAAATCGATGCTCAACCCATGGCGCGTTTGTCAGATGTATTGCGCAAACAACTGGGACTCACCGGTACTAAGGTTGGCTGTAACACCGGTGATTGCGGTGCCTGTACGGTCTTGGTCAATGATAAGCCGGTGTGTGCTTGCCTGACACCGATAGCGCAAATAGAGGGCGGGCGGGTGCAGACCGTGGAGGGGCTCCACAGCGATGGCGTACTCAACGCTCTGCAGCAAAGCTTTTTGCACTACGGCGCTGCGCAGTGCGGTGTTTGTACACCGGGCATGTTAATGGCCGCCACGGCTTTATTAGCAGGCGAACCGCACCCCACGACAAGCCAGATCGAAGACGCACTGGGAGGCGTGTTGTGCCGCTGCACGGGCTATAGAAAAATCGTGCAAGCGGTGATGCACGCAACGAACTTTGTACCGGTTACCGAAGACGGTATTGCTGGTAGCAATGTGGGTGTTGCCATGCGTCAATTGGATGGCGAGCCCAAGCTAACCGGTGAACTCGAGTTTGGTGACGATGCCGTGCCGACAGGGGCGTTGGCTCTGCGCGTGGTGCGCAGTCCTTTCAACCGAGCTTCGTTTCAGATAGGGGATATTCAGGCCTTTATAGATTCTCACTCGGGGATAGAGCATGTATTTACAGAGAAAGACATACCGGGTAACAATTGTTTTGGTGTCATACCACCCTTCGCTGATCAACCGGTGTTTGCGGTTGAGTCTGTGCGACACTTGGGTGAGGCGGTAGCGGCGATCGTCGGTGAGCCCGACGCTATCGCTTCACTGGACATAACCGCATTCCCAATTCAATGGAGGGAGTTGATTGCTGTTACAACACCTGTTGATGCGTTGGCAACTGGGGCCGATTGCGTACATCCATCACGGCAGCGAAATACACTTACACAAGGCTTGGTCGAACGCGGCGATGTAGCTACGGCGATGAGTGCTAGCGAACATAAAGTATCCGTGTGTTCGAGTACGCCATTTATAGAACACGCCTATATAGAACCGGAAGCGGGTTACGCGATTCGGGTCGGTGAGCGAATTGAACTTCGTGGGTGTACTCAGGCCACGCAAATGGATCGGGAGTCGCTGGCTGACATCATGGCGCTGGGTCTGGATCAAGTTCGGGTGATCCCTTCCGCGTGCGGCGGCGGTTTTGGCTCCAAGATTGATGTGTCTTATCAGCCCTATATTGCGTTGGCAGCTTGGGCGAGTCACAAGCCTGTGAGCATTTGCTACACCCGACCTGAGTCGATGCGCTCGACTACCAAGCGTCACCCGTCAGAGATTGCGGTAACGGTAGGTTGTGACGGCGACGGTATCATCACGGCCTTTGACTTTGAAGGCACATTCAATACCGGTGCTTACGCCAGTTGGGGCCCCACCGTGGCGAATCGCGTGCCGGTGCACGCCTCGGGTCCGTATTTCATACCGCACTATCGCGCCCGCAGTCTAGCGGTCCACACCAATACACCGCCAGCGGGTGCGTTTCGGGGTTTTGGTGTACCACAGTCTGCCATTGCGCAGGAAGCTGCATTTGATGAGCTTGCGGATCGGTTGGGTATAGATCGGCTGGAATTTCGTTTGCGTAATGCGCTGCGTAACCATCAAGCCACCGTCACCGGTCAGGTTTTCGACAGCGGGGTAGGGATAGTGGAGTGTCTGGAAGCTCTGCAAGAGCGTTGGCGGCAGGCGTTGAACGACGCAAGCCATCACAACGCAAAAAACGATTCCAGCTACCTGAGAAAAGGGGTGGGTCTAGGCACCTGCTGGTACGGCTGTGGCAATACCTCTCTGCCAAACCCCTCGACCATTCGCTTTGGCATCAGCGCCGATGGCAAAGTGGTGTTGCATCAGGGTGCGATGGACATCGGTCAGGGCGCGAACACAGTCATTACACAGATTGCGGCGGATGCACTTGGAGTGAGGGCAACGGACATCGTGCGTATTGATGGTGATACCGATCTCACCCCGGATTGCGGGAAAACCTCTGCTTCACGGCAGACTTTCATCACCGGAGCCGCAGCAAAACAAGCCGGTGAAGTGCTTCGACAAGCGGTGTTAAAACACGCCAACGCCGGGCCCGATGCCGAGCTCATTCTTGGTGAAGGGTTTATAGAGTTGAGAGGCGAGATTGGGCCACCGGTGACGATTGATACAACGTCAATGCCAAGTAATGCCTACGGTTATGTATTTATGGCTGAGGAGACGTTTGATCCGATTACCAAACCCTTGGATGATAAGGGTCAGGGAATGCCTTACGCGCTCTATGGTTACGGTGCACAGATAATGGAACTTACGGTTGATACTCGCCTCGGTACCGTGAAACTTGATTACATCACCACCGCACACGATGTGGGGCGAGCGATAAACCCGATGTTGGTTGAAGGACAAATAGAGGGAGGGGTTGCGCAGGGTATCGGTATGGCTCTGATGGAAGACTATCAACCGGGTAGAACCGACAACCTGCACGACTATCTGATTCCCACCATCGGCGACATGCCCAAGTTTGAAAATATTATCGTCGAAGTGGAGGATCCTGTTGGTCCCTACGGCGCAAAGGGCTTAGGCGAGCATGTGTTAATTCCGACAGCCCCGGCCATCATTAATGCGATTCGGCACGCCACCGGTGCGATCGTGCGCGAGCTACCGGCAACACCTGATAAGGTGTTGGCGGCAATCAACGCAGCAAAGGCGCATCCGTGAGTGACACCCCAATGACTAGGTCCGCGAAACCGCGACGTGAACAGCGCGAGAAGATTCGTTGTGACGCCTGTCCTGTCATGTGTTATATCGCTGATGGCCGTTCGGGAGCTTGTGATCGCTACGCTAATAAGGCTGGGCAGCTAGTACGACTCGATCCACTGACCATCGTGCAAAAGCGTCAGCACGAAGGCGGCGAGCTGGTGCCGTTTCTCGATCAGCACGACCCTGACCAATGGGATGGCAACCCAATACAACCGGCTGATGCCTTTGTGACAGCAATTGGTGCGGGTACCACATACCCCGATTACAAGCCCGCACCTTTCATCGTCGGCAGTGCGGTTGATGGGGTTGACATGGTTACCGTGGTTACCGAAGGCATATTCAGTTATTGCGGGGCCAAGATAAAGATTGATACCGATCGACATCTGGGCTCTGAGTGCAACACCGTGCGTGCGCAGGGTGAAGCGGTTGGGCATGTCACTACCGGTGAGTATGGCTCGCAAATGCTATCACTGGGCGGGGTGCATCACCTCACCGGTGGCAGCAAGAAGGAGGGGCGCATCACGTGCGAGACGTTGTTGGCGTTGTGCAACAACGAGGCGGTGGAGCTCTGCATTGATAAGGGGTCCACAGTTGTTGTGCAAGCGGGTAAGGCGCCGATAATTGATGGAAAAACTGAAGAGCGTATGCGCGTTGGCTGTGGTTCAGCGACTGTCGGTATGTTCGCCGCCCAATGGCAAGGGTTGGTCGACGAAGTGGTGGTGGTCGATGATCACATCACCGGCGTGGTCTCTGAACATCAGGCTGGCAAGGTGTTGGGTTGGCCAGCCAGTGGCATCCGCATCAACGGACGAAAATCAACGCCTGGTCGATACTTCCAGGTCGCCGAGCCTGGCACTGGTTGGGGCGGTACCAACCTAACCGACCCTTTGACCATAGTGGGTGACTTTAAATCGAATGTGGCCAAACCCGGTCAGTCGTTGTTGATGGTATCGACAACCGGTGAACAGTTCGCTTACTATGAGCTCGATGCAGACCTGAAGCCGGTGAAATGCTCGATGCCAGACCGGCTTCAACCCAGCATTGCCCGCCTCGAAGAGAATTGCGAACCGGCGATGTGCAGTGTGTTGTTTATGGGGGGCGCTGGAGGGTCGCTGCGCGCGGGGGTCACTGTTAATCCCGTAAACTTGACTCGATCGGTTAAACAGTCGTTAACTCAAGTGAGTTGCGGTGGTGCGTCCACCTATCGGTGGCCAGGTGGCGGTATCACCATCATGTGCGACGTCACACTCATGCCCAGTAACGCCTTCGGCTACGTGCCAACACCTGCTTTGGTTGCGCCGATAGAATTCACCATGCGCCGCGAAGACTATGCCACGATGGGTGGGCACATGGGGCAAATCGTCCCGTTAACGGATGCGCTGAAAGGTGTCACTGGAGAACAGAGCGATCATATTATGACCGGATCGCGCACCGTTGAGCAGCATGAGGACTGCCGTTGGCCGTTGAATCGAGAGCGTCATCGATAACGGTGTACAGTTTCGTTGGCTTGACGGTGGCCGAGTCAATGGTGGGCGGCTTCACCTGCAACACGGTCCCATCGATCTTGTGCTTGAGGCACGCGGTAACGATGACCAGCTAATGCAGGCGTATCAACAAGCGTATGAGGCGTCTCAATCGATCTTGAAAGACTTGGTTTGTTGCTTGCCGATGCTCCGACAGCCGATATCGATGGGTGGCAAAAATCCTGTTTCTGAGGTTAATGTCAGCCCCGTTGCAAAGCGCATGATGACAGCGGCAACCGACAGTATGATGCACTCGGGTGATGCTGAGCTATTTATTACACCGATGATATCGGTGGCAGGCTCGGTGGCTGATCATGTTTTGCACGCCATGCTGGACGGTACAGACTTACAACGCGCGTACGTCAACAACGGTGGCGACATAGCACTATGGCTCTCACCCGAGGAGCGCTTTGTAGTGGGGGTTTGCGATAATGTTGAAACCGGTGAAATTGTTACGCGGATTACGTTAAAGGCGCACCACTGCGTGCATGGCATCGCCACCAGTGGCTGGCGTGGACGTAGCCATTCAAGGGGAATCGCTGATGCCGTCACCGTACTGGCAAAAACCAGCGCCGCCGCCGATGCGGCAGCTACGCTCATCGCCAATGCCATTGATTTACCCGGTTGCCAACAGATTTTAAAGCGGCCCGCGTGCGAATTGTCGCCAGACAGTGATTTGGGAGAAATGCCGGTAACGGTAGCGGTGGAAAAATTGACTGAGCAACAAATCAGTCAGGCGCTGGAGCATGGCAAAGTGATGGCGGAACAATTACTTAAAAAGGGGCTCGTTAAAGCTGCGTATTTAGGTTTATCTGGTCATGTGGTTGTGTGCTCTAGACAGGAGTCGTTACTCTTTGCAGATGCCAACGAGGACGCCACCGCAGATACGAGTGCGAATGAGGCACTAGCAGAAGGCAAAACAATGGCAAAGAATTGTGAACGTGTGCGTACGGCATGCACCAACTCAAGAATGTAGATCAGGGGACCCAACAATGCCTGAAGTTATTGTCAGAAAGTCGTTTGTCACCACTGAGGAAATTTTTCACGAAGGTGGGCCGCCTGCATCGGTGCCACTGCGCCGGGGTTCAATCGGCACCGTCATTGCCAATCCCTACGCGGGCCAGTATGTGGAGAGCATCACCGGCTTTATTGATGATCTGCGTCCGCTTGGCTTATCGATGGCAACGCAGTTATTAGCGGCTTTGGGTGGGGACGCAACGGTCGTTGAAGGCTATGGCAAGGGTGCCATTGTAGGAGAGGCGGGGGAGCTGGAACATGGCGCGCTTTGGCATGCTCCTGGTGGTTATTCAATGCGCGAGTTGTTGCCAGCGTCGAAAGCGATTGTGCCGTCGACAAAAAAAGTCGGCGGCCCCGGAACCCGCCTGGATGTGCCAGTCACCCACTCGAATGCGTCCTATGTCAGGTCACACTTCGATTCCATCGAGGTGGGAATCAACGATGCACCCAGGGCGCACGAAATGCTGGTTATTCTGGTGATGACCACGGGAGCGCGCGTTCACAATCGAGCGGGCGGCTTAGCGGTTGCCGATATTATTGGAGAGGATGGCTTGAAATGACAACAGCAAAAATCAGGAAAATTGTAACCACAGTAGAAAGTACACATCTTGAAATGGGCCAGACGATAGACCCCGCGACACGACGCGCCGCCTGTATTGCGGTTATTGAGAACCCGTTTTCTGGCAGTTATGAAACAGATCTGGAAGCTCTGATGGTCATCGGTGAAGAGCTGGGCGATTTGCTAGGGCGCAAGTGCGTAGCAGCGCTGGGGATTTCGCCAGCCGACGCGCAGAGCTATGGAAAATCAGCGATGGTGGGCGAGAATGGCGAATTGGAACACGCCGCCGCTATCTTGCATCCGCGCATGGGAAAACCTTTAAGGGCCGCGGTAGAAAAAGGCGCAGCTCTTGTGGCATCGAGTAAAAAGATGGGCTCAATGGGGCAAGTGCTTGACATCCCATTGGGTCACAAGGACGCCGCTTACGTGCGTTCGCATTTCGATGGCATGGAAGTGTGCATTAACGACGCTCCGCGAGCTAACGAAATCATGGTAGCAATTGCCGTCACCGACAGCGGCCGACCCTTACCCAGAGTAGGCGGCCTAACCCACGAAGCCGCAGAGGGAGTTAACGGATTGCGCTAGCAATGCATCCCGGAAGCGTCGTTTTTTTGCCGATAGAGGGTAGGTATTACGATACCCGAAAATATCATCCGCAGCACAGTGGTACAGTTTTTACTCCACGATCGAGGGCAGCCTTCCAGCCGGTGGCGTGTTGCGACTTCGGGTGGAGGTGACTTTGCCATCGATGATGGTCATGCCAATGCCGGGTAGATTGCCTTGTTGAATGCTTTCCAGCATATCCTTGCCCGGTGAGTGCTGAGCTTGATCCAGTACGATAAAGTCGGCTGAATACCCGGTTTCAATGATGCCGGTATCGAGTTCACGCATGCGTGCGGTGTTGCCTGTGGCAAAGCAAAAAGCGATCTCGGCGGGTACATTGCCCAAACTGGAGAGCATCGCGATCATACGCAAAATTCCAAGGGGTTGAACACCTGAGCCTGCCGGTGAATCCGTGCCGAGGATAACGCGTTCGGACTGGTCTATCTCGAAAGCGATGCGCATCGCTAACAGTCCTGCGCGTTCGTTACCGTTATGGACAATTTCAATTCCGCGTGTGCAGCCTTCACACAGGCATGTAATTTGGTCATCGGGTAAAGCGGTGTGACCGCCGTTTATGTGTCCGATAATGTCAGCGTCCGCTTCCAGTACGATGTCTGCGTCGATGAGACCGGAACCAGGTATCGACGGGCCACCGGTATGAATGGTTGACTGCATACCGTATTTGCGTGCCCACTTAACCATCTCGGCTGCCGTCTCACCGGCTTTAACTGACCCAAGCCCCACTTCTCCAAGCAACTTCACACCCGCCTCGGACAGGTCTTTAAAATCGCTTTCTACCATGCCGTCTTCCAACACTGGGGCACCCGCGTGCATTTTTACCCCTGACGGTCGGAAATTCTCATACCAACGCTGAGAGGCAACGGCCATGGCTTTTAGCCCGACAATATCTTTGGGGCGACCGGGCAAGTGAACTTCTCCCGCTGAGATCATCGTGGTTACACCGCCGTGTAAACACGAGTCGATCCAGTGGATCTGTTGCTGCCTTGGGGTGTAATCGCCGATGACGGGGTGTACATGGCTATCGATAAGCCCCGGTGCAAGCCAAGTATCGGCGGCGTCCACCACCACATCGGCATTGTCGGTGTCCAGATCGGCTTCGTTTCCGATGGCGTGGATACGGCCATTGATGGCAACAACACAGTTTCCATCGATTAAAGGCGCTTCGAGCTTGCCGGAGAGAATTCTGCCAATATGCCGGATAACGAGTTTGTGAGGTGTTTCTGCCATGGTGATTTCTCAAATTAGCGGGGCAATTCTGCGATCTTTTAGTGAGCGTTGACGCGACAATCGGGCCGTCTCTGATGCTACAGAACGGGGCCGCTGCCCTCAACACTATTTATGGGCTGTTTTTTT
>CALFBL010000224.1 GCA_937951695.1 uncultured Granulosicoccaceae bacterium
ATCACCGACACAACAGCTACCGAGGACGCGTCCTTAGCCGCTGAACAGGCCGCTGAACAGGCGGCTGAAACTGAAGAGGTGGCTCTAGCGGCGGAAAGGGCCGCCGCCGAAACAGCAGCCAATACAGCGACTCGCGCTGCCGAACCCGCTCAGCCGCGTGCCGCACCGGACAATGCCTCAGCCAGCACTGACACCCAAGCGGCGCAACCCGCATCGACAGCAGTTGCTGTGATTGAATCCCCCACCTGGATTTTGGTTCAGGACCCCAGTCGCTTTACTGTGCAGATGAGCGCTTCTACCGATCTTGAATCGATTGAATTGTTTGTCCGTCGAAACCAGCTGCCGGCCCCGAACAGCATATTCTCCTTCAATCGAAACGGTGCTACCTGGTACGCTTTGGTTCATGGTCTGTACGACGATATTGGCTCGGCCCGAGTTGCTTTGCGTGCTCTGCCAGAAAGTGCCTTGCGAAATCAGCCGTGGATTCGCCGTATTGGGCAAGTGCAGGATTCGTTGAAAGAGCAGAACTAAACCAAACTCGTCAAAAAATCGTCATTCACAACGGTTTTCCTTGCCTTTTCATGGTTTTAGTTAATTTTCGTTTCTTGGGTTTTCTTGCTGCCTCGTATAATGGTCGATCGCCTCTAGCGTGATGACCACTATGACGAATTACCTCGACAATCTCGCCAGCCACGGGCTCTATCAACCGAGTTTTGAACACGATAACTGCGGCTTTGGCCTCATCGCACAAATGGACGGGCGGACCAGTCACTGGTTGGTCGATACAGCGATTACCGCTCTGGGGAGAATGACCCACCGCGGCGCCATCGGTGCCGATGGCCGAACCGGGGATGGCTGTGGTTTGTTGTTGCGAAAACCGGAGGTGTTTTTACGCAACGCAGCGGCCGAGATCGACATTAACCTGCAAGGCGAATTCGCCACAGGTTTGGTGTTCTTGAGTCGCGACCCGTCGCTGGCAAGCAAAGCACGCAACTCACTGGAAACCGAACTCACTCGACGCGGACTGACGTTCAATGGCTGGCGCGAGGTCCCGGTCGACATCAACGCCTGCGGGGAAGAGGCAAAACAGTCGGTGCCGCGCATCGAGCAATTGTTCGTCACCGCCAACGAAGATATGGACACAGCTGAGTTCAATCGGCACCTGTTTGTAGCACGTCGCCGATCGGAAATCGAGATGTCCGGATCTTGCGATGAATTTTATGTGTGTTCTCTGTCCAGCGACGTCATTCTGTACAAGGGTTTGGTCATGCCCGAGTACCTAGCCTCGTTCTATCCGGATCTACAGGATGAATTGCTCGAGTCGTCCATCGCGGTATTCCATCAGCGTTTCTCCACCAACACCTTGCCGCAATGGCGTCTAGCTCAGCCGTTTCGCTACCTTGCGCACAACGGTGAAATCAACACCATTCAGGGTAATCGTAATTGGGCGAACGCACGTGCGCCAAAACTTCGCTCTGACATCCTGCCAGAAATTCCTGAGCTACTGCCGCTGGTCAGCCAAAGTGGTTCTGACTCCATGTCGCTGGACAATATGCTGGAATTGTTGCTTGCGGGCGGGATTGATGTGTTTCGCGCCATGCGCATGCTGATGCCACCTGCCTGGCAAAATACCTGGGAACTGGACTCGGATTTACGCGCGTTTCTTGAATACAACTCCATGCACATGGAGCCTTGGGATGGGCCAGCCGGTGTGGTGTTAAGTGACGGTCGTTATGCCAGCTGCGTGCTGGATCGAAACGGCTTACGACCGGCACGCTACGTCATCACGAAAGATCGCCACATCACACTGGCCTCCGAAGTGGGTGTGTACGACTACACCGCCAGCGAGATCACCACCAAAGCTCGATTGAAGCCAGGCGACATGCTAGCCATCGACACCCAGTCAGGGCGCTTGATGCTGTCGGACGACATCAGTGATTTGTTAAAGCAGCGCCAGCCCTACGCAAAATGGTTACAAAAAAACAAACGTCAATTGCGCTCTCGACTGCGCGATGGCGCGGGCCAACAGGTACCGGCGTTAAGCGATGACAAGCTGAACACCCACGAGAAGATGTTCAACGTCACATTTGAGGAGCGAGACCAGATCCTGCGCGTGTTGGCAGAGGACGGCCAGGAAGCCATTGGCTCAATGGGCGATGACACCCCTTTTCCGGTTATGTCCGAACACGTACGGTCGCTATACGACAGCTTCAGACAACAATTTGCTCAAGTGACCAATCCGCCGATAGATCCGTTGCGGGAAACGATCGTCATGTCGCTGGAGACGTGCCTCGGGCGTGAAAAAAACCTCTTTCGTGAGACGCACAATCATGCCAACCGCTTGTTGATTCGATCGCCCGTGCTATCGCGTGAGAAATTTGCAACGCTGCTCGCCATGGACGATGAACCCGGCTACTCCAACGAAACCATCGGTCTGCAGTTTGACCCAACCGCTCGCACGCTCGAACAAGCCATCGATGACGTGTGTGCTCGAGTTATCAAGTCGGTAAAGAACGATCATCGCGTCATCATTGTTCTAACAGACAAAGACATTCACGAAGACAAGATACCCATTCACGCGTTATTGGCCACGGGAGCGGTGCACTTTGCGTTACTGAACGCCGGGATACGTACCGACGCCAACCTCGTGGTGGAAACCGGTACCGCGCGTGATCCTCACCACGTTGCCGTGTTGGTGGGCTACGGCGCTACTTGTGTCTATCCGTACCTCGCTTACGAGTCCATCCAGGGCATGGTTCGAAACGGTGAAATCACCAAAACCGACGTGGCGCTACTGGAGCAGAACTATCGCAAGGGCATCAACAAAGGCCTGATGAAAATCCTGTCGAAGATGGGCATCTCCACCATCTCCAGTTATCGCGCTGCACAGCTCTATGAAATCGTCGGCTTGCACGACAGTGTGGTGAACAAGTGCTTTACCGGAACCACTGCAAGAATTCAGGGTATCGACTTTGACGATTTGCAAGAAGATGCGCTAATCCTCGCAGCCAATGCCTATGACCCAACCACATCGATTGACCAGGGTGGTTTGCTCAAGTATATCCATGGCGGCGAATACCACGCCTACAATCCGGACGTGGTGCAAGAGCTGCAAGCGGCGGTAACCAGCGGTGAATTCGAAGACTTTGCTATCTATCGAAACAGCGTGGATAACCGCAGGCCTTCGATGCTGCGGGACTTACTCGAACTCGTGCCGGCTAGCGAACCCATTCCGTTGAGTGAAGTGGAATCGATACAAGCTATTTTGCCGCGCTTTGATTCCGCCGGTATGTCCTTGGGTGCCTTGTCGCCCGAAGCTCATGAAACTCTTGCCGAGGCGATGAACCGTCTTGGCGCACGCTCGAATTCTGGCGAAGGTGGTGAAGATCTCGAACGCTACGGTACTAACCGTATGTCGAAGATTAAGCAGATTGCCTCTGGCCGGTTTGGCGTGACCCCGCACTATCTGGTGAACGCTGAAGTACTGCAAATAAAAATTGCTCAAGGGGCCAAGCCTGGCGAAGGCGGTCAGCTGCCCGGACACAAAGTGGACGCGACCATCGCAAAACTGCGCCACAGCACACCCGGTGTAGCATTGATCTCGCCGCCTCCGCATCATGATATTTACTCGATCGAAGATCTGGCACAATTGATATTCGATTTAAAGCAAGTCAACCCGGAAGCTCTGGTATCGGTAAAGCTCGTTGCCGAGGCAGGCGTTGGTACCATCGCCGCCGGTGTTGCCAAAGCCTACGCCGATCTAATCACCATTTCCGGCTACGACGGCGGTACCGGTGCATCCCCTCTAACCAGTGTCAAGTACGCAGGTAGTCCTTGGGAATTGGGTATGAGTGAGACGCATCAGGTGCTGCGCGCCAACAACCTGCGCAGTAAAGTCCGGGTTCAAACCGATGGCGGCCTGAAGACGGGGCTGGATGTTATTAAAGCTGCGATCCTCGGGGCTGAGAGCTTCGGCTTTGGTACCGGCCCGATGATCGCCATGGGCTGCAAATACCTACGTATCTGCCACTTGAACAATTGCGCCACCGGTGTTGCCACACAGCACAAAGTGCTGCGCATGCGCCACTTTAACGGCAACGTCGACAAAGTGATGAACTACATGAAATTCATCGCAGAAGACGTACGTCAACATATGGCGGCCCTCGGCGTTCGCTCACTGGACGAACTGATAGGGCGAAATCAGTTTCTGAAAACCAGCGAGGGCGTTACCCCGCGTCAAGCCAAACTCGACCTGTCACCCTTATTAGCAGACGGAAGGGTACCGGAAGACGCGCCACGCTTCTGTCTGGTCAAACGCAACGAACCCTACGACAAAGGTCTGTTGGCAGAGCAAATGGTGCATGACTGCCGCCACGCGATTCGTACCATGAGTGGTGGGGATTTTCATTATCAACTGAAGAACGTTAACCGCTCTATCGGAGCGCGACTCTCCGGTGAAATCGCCAAACTGCACGGTGATTTAGGTATGCAGGATGCGCCGATCAATCTGCATTGCACGGGCACAGCCGGCCAGTCATTTGGTGTCTGGAACGCGGGTGGACTGAATCTGTATCTGCGGGGCGACGCCAACGACTACGTCGGCAAGGGAATGGCCGGTGGCAAGATTGTTATCAGTCCGCCAGCCGATGCCAACTACCGGGCTCGCGATTCGGCCATCGTCGGCAACACTTGCCTGTACGGAGCTACCGGAGGTTCTTTCTACGCAGCAGGCATCGCCGGTGAACGATTTGCGGTACGCAACAGCGGCTCAATCGCGGTGGTCGAAGGCATTGGCGATCACGGCTGTGAGTACATGACCGGAGGTTGTGTCATCGTGCTGGGCAATACCGGCGTGAACTTCGGCGCAGGCATGACCGGCGGCCTGGCCTTCGTGTTCGATAAGCACAACGTTTTTGTCGATCGCTATAACCATGAACTGATCGACATTCACCGACTGCATTCCGAATCGATGGAACAGCACAGGAACTATCTGTTACAAATGATCGAAGACCACGTGTGCGAGACTCAGAGCAAGCTGGGTCAGCAGTTGCTCGACGACTATTACAGTCTGGCCTCGCGGTTCTGGCTAGTGAAACCGAAAGCGGCTGAGCTCTCAGAGCTGATGTCTACGCTAAAACGGGCTGCCTGATGTTGTGTGGAATTTTCCCGGTGCTATAGTGGCCTATGGCCGGGAAAATCCCTCAACATTTTATTGACGAAGTCGTTAGTCGCACCGACATAGTCGATGTAATCAACACCCGTGTGACACTCAAAAAACGTGGCAATAGCCACGTTGCCTGCTGCCCGTTTCACAACGAAAACACCCCCTCCTTCAACGTCAGCCAGCAAAAACAGTTTTATCACTGCTTTGGTTGCGGCGAGAGCGGCAGTGCGATCAGTTTTCTGATGAATTATGAAAATATGCATTTTGTCGATGCCATTGAGTACCTGGCTGAAAATCTTGGGCTCGAAATTCCGCAAGAAGCAGCCGATTTTTCACAGCAGCGTAACGAATCCAAGCCGCTCTACGCGCTGCTTGAACAGGTCAGCGAGTTCTATCAACAACAACTCAAAAGTCACGAACCCGCTATCGCTTATTTAAAAAACCGTGGGCTCTCGGGTGACACGGCCAAACGCTTTGGTATTGGCTATGCACCCGATGGCTGGGACGCCTTGAATCAACATTTTCCAGAACGCGAAGTGATGCTGTTAAAAACCGGCATGCTAAAAACCTCTGACAAGGCAGGCGCTGCAAAAGATCGTGCCTATCAACGTTTTCGCGACCGCATCATGTTCCCGATTCGCGACAGCCGTGGGCGCGTGATCGCGTTTGGCGGCCGAGTGATGGGCCAAGACGAACCGAAGTATCTGAACTCTCCCGAGACGCCACTGTTTCACAAAGGCAGCGAACTCTATGGGCTGTACGAGGCTAGAAAAGCGGCACAAGATGCCGGTCATGTCATCGTAGTGGAAGGTTATATGGATGTGATCGCCCTCGCCCAGCACGGTATAGATCACGCGGTGGCAACGCTCGGTACTGCCGCCAATCAACAACACAGCGACATCCTGTTCAAAATCGTACCCAATATTGTGTTTTGTTTCGATGGTGACAAGGCAGGCCGTCGGGCTGCCTGGCGTGCACTCGAAGCCACCCTACCGGTGTTGCAAGATGGTCGCGACGCACACTTTCTGTTCTTACCCGACGGTGAAGACCCGGACACGATCGTGACCCATCAGGGGCCTGCCGGGTTTTACGACAAGCTCAGCGAACGCGTACCGATCATCGATTATCTGTACGAGCATCTGGCCGAGGATATTGATATGACCAGTATCGGTGGTAAGGCACAATTGGCTGAAAAAGCCAAACCCTTGGTCGCCACTATTCAACCCGGTGTGTACAAACAATTAGCTTACCGCCGGCTTGAAGCCTTGATTGGTATACCGGTCGATGACTCGCGTGCAGCCCAGCATAGGCCGCAGCTCTATACTGATTCGGTTAAGCCTGCACGTCGCAAACTCGGTGAGGAAGCTTTGACTCAAATGAGTCGCGCTGTGCTCATCGTGTTGCAACACACGCGCGTGGTGGCGTGCCTGGAAGGTGAGAAACAACCGATTGATTCAGACATCCCCGGTGCGACTATTCTGAATCAGCTCATTGATGACATTCAACAAGAGCCGAACTTATCGACAGCAATCATTCTTGAACGCTTGCGTGATCGTGACGAGTACAGCTACCTGACTCAACTGGCGGTTCGCCCCTTGTATCCGGATGGACGTGATTTGGACGACGATTCGGCCTTGGCTGAGTTCAATCACGCCCTAGCACAGCTGCGAAAACAGGGCAGTCGGGTACACACAGATAAGGTGGATCAAACCAAGCGACGAGGTTTGCTGGCAAGAAACCGTGGTCCAGGCTGAGTGAAGACCCAGCGTAGAAACGCCAGAACCCCGCGGGTGTGGTTTGATGGCCCCATTGAGAGCACGATTGGGTGCTCGGACTCGTTCTCGCCCATTGAATTGCCTAAACACACCACCCATCATCTACTTAATGTTTTGCGCACCAACGACAATGACGCC
>CALFBL010000225.1 GCA_937951695.1 uncultured Granulosicoccaceae bacterium
GTACGCACTCCACTGTGGTCAATATCGGCTGCAATAGCGCACGCCATTCGTTGTAGCTGAGCAAACGTAACGCTGCGCCCGGACATGGGGTCAAGCATAAAGGTCGCATCCCCTCGATCGGCGGCTTGCGCATCAATGAGACAGCGAATTGATGTGTTCTTCACTTTCCAGCTTCCTGCCAGTACGTTTGGAAAATACTCTCTGTAGTTGGCTCTACAGGATCGATGGGTCGCACGACACGCGCGATGTTCATAAAGTGGGTGTAATTCAAATTGCTGTCAATAGAATTACCACCCCAGCTACCACAGCCCATCGATAGCGAGAACGGCAGGCCGTTGTTGAACGCACCACCGGTGGCAATGGCGTGCGCTTGATTCACAATAACCCGGCACGTTGGCATCGACAGTCCCAGCTCCAACGCTCGCGAATCATCCGCGCTGTGCAGACCGATGGAGTGCCCAGCTCCCTGGTAGTTCAGGATGTCTCTGGCCTGACGGCTAGCGTCGTTGAAATCTGTTGCGGTGTACAACGCAACCGCTAACGACAACTTCTCACCCGATTCGGGGTGATCTGCCCCAATCCCGTCAGACTCCAGAACCACAAATTTTGCACCGTCAGCCTCGGCAACACTGACACCTGCTGCGTCGAGAAACGGGCCTATGTCTTTCGCGATCATGTGACGGTTGAGTTTGCCATTTTGAAACAACTGAGCTTTCAGCGTATCGGCAGAAGCTAGGTCCAACACTCGTCCACCGACCTTATGAAGCTCGGCCAAAAAAGCTTGCTTCACCGACTCAACCACGATCAATACGTTCTCTGAGGAACACGAGGTCGCATTGTCGAATGTTTTTGAGGTGGCGATTTTCATTGCCGCCGCAGCCAAGTCTGCCGTTTCATCAATGATCACTGTTGCGTTACCCGCGCCCACGCCTATCGCCGGTGTTCCACTTGAATAAGCGCGTCGCACATTGTCCTGGCTGCCAGTCACAATTATCAAATCCGCAACTTCCATTAGTCGCTGAGTTTTTACTTTCGAGGACGGCAACGGCACCATTTGCACCAGATCGTGATCGAGCCCGATTTTGTCAAATTCAGCATGCATGAATTCAATCAGCTTCTCGCACACCGGCGTGCCGGCAGGCGATGGGGATAACACAATAGCATTGCCACATTTCAGCGCATTGACCACATTATTGGTGGGCGTGGCAGCAGGATTGGTAGAGGGTATAACCGCGCCGATCACACCGATAGGTCGAGCAATTTCGGTAATACCCGTTGCAGCCGATTCACTTAGAATGCCCGTGGTTTTTTTGCCCTGAATGTCTCTCAAGGTTCCCAGAATTTTGCGCTGGTTTTTGATCAGCTTATCGGCCACCTTGCCCAAGCCTGTGGTCTCTACCGCGAGTTCTGATAACAACCGATTGCGTTCCGGCTCCATCAACGCCCACGCAGCCGCCAAGACCGCCATATCGTAGCGCTCTTGAGTGGCGTTACGTTCGAATCTCGCTTGAGCGGCAGCAGCTCGGGCAATGACCGCATCCACTTGAGACGCATCGTTACCAGCAACATCAGCCGATTGATTGGGCACTGTATTCATAGATCCTTTCGATTGTAATCTCAGTCAAATTCAAGCACACGCACTGCTGGGCTAAATTTTTTAACTAGCAGTGCGCGCGCATTTTTGGGTTACTTAAGACCGGCCAGTAATTCTTTCAAAAACTCTTCACGATCAGACCACATGGCGATCACCTCATCACGGGTCATAACTTTAATCGGCGAGCCACCCGCGTCCATTTGCTTCTTTACTCGACCGCTCTCAAACATCGCTGGCACTTTCTCTGCCAGCATGTCGATAATGGCTGGGTCGGTGCCCTTGGGCACCATCAGGCCACGAAAGTTAACCGATGAATTGTCCACCTCGTAGCCTGCTTCCATAAACGTAGGGACATCGGGTAAGAACATTTCATTGCGCTCAAGGTCAGCAACGGCCAGAATTTTGACATTGCCAGCTTCTCGTGCTCGGAACGCATCAGATAAGTTATTGACCCCAGCCACGACATCACCAGCGATAACCGCTTTCATTGCAGCCGCACCGCCACCCGAGGTTGGGATGTAGGCCATTTTGGCACCGGTTGCTTTTTCAATCTGCAACGCGGCAATGTGGTGACCTACGTACAAGCCAGCACCCGACAGGGTTACTTTGCCCGGGTTCCCTTTCGCGTAATCAACCAATTCTTCAACAGTGTTATACGGGCTGTCGGTAGCAACGACCAAAACGGCAGGATCGGCACCCCAGTTGGCAATGGGCTCAAAACTCTCAGCGCTGTACTTCACCCCACCTTCGATGGATTGGGCAATAAAGTGAGGGATGTTATAGGCGGCCATGGTGTAGCCGTCGTCTTCAGCTTCTGTGGCAAACCAGTTCCAGCCAACGCGGCCACCCGCACCCGGCTTGTTGATAATAACGATCGGTTCGCCCAGAAAATCTTCGTTGCCGGCCATCATCGTGACGATTCTTGCCTGAAAATCGGTGGCACCACCAGCACCATAGGAAACCATGACAGAGATTGGTCGATCTGGATACTCATCAGCCGATGCGGTGGACATGCCAAAACCCAACAGCGATAGCACTAGAGCTGCGCCGAACACTTTTGTCTTCATACAAAGTTCTCCAAGTAGTTTGACAGTTGAATCTGTCATAGAAAAATTCCG
>CALFBL010000226.1 GCA_937951695.1 uncultured Granulosicoccaceae bacterium
AACCAGCGCCCAGCCCAATCGACGCCACCGAAAGAACACGAGGCTCCAAAAGCCCAATCGGGTGGATTCCATTTCGGTTTTTTCAGGTTTCGGTACCAGGGACCAATGTCGGTGGCTACCGTTCCCGCTACCACGAGCGGGATTAAAGCGATGGCGGTCAGTACGTAGGGTAGCCACATATCCAAATCTCCAAAAAGTTAACGCTAGGGCTGAGGCGTAATCGACTGAGAAATGATCAGGAGAATCTCCTCAACAACGACGTGATAACACATAAAAGCTCAGCGCAAAAACCACTCAAAGGCTTGGTTGTCTGATTCGTTGTCGGCTGGAAGGCCAAGCTTTTTGATAAATTCGGGAAACGCTACGCTGCCAGAATCCGGCCCTTGAACGCCGATCAGAATACGTCCGTAGGCCGCGCCATGGTTTCGGTAATGAAACATTGATATGTTCCACTGCTGGCCAATCCCACTTAGAAAATCCTGCAAAGCGCCTGGGCGCTCGGGAAAGCGTAACCGATGCACTTGTTCATCGGCCAATACCGAATGCCCGCCAACCATATACCGAATGTGCAGCTTTGCGGTGTCGTTGTGAGTCATATCCAACACTTCAAATCCCGCCTCTGTCAAGGCAGCAATAATTTCCTTGCGCTCCTGATCACCGCGCTCCACTTCCACTCCAGCAAACACCACGGCCCATTCATGATCTGAATAGCGGTAGTTAAATTCAGTGATGCTGCGGCGGCCCAGCACTTTACAAAAATGCAAAAAACTGCCCGGCTTTTCTGGAATACGCACGCCGAACAAGGCCTCTCGGCTATCACCAATTTCGGCTCGCTCGGCAATGTGGCGAAGCCTGTCGAAGTTGATGTTCGCGCCGGTGTTTACCGCTATCAGGGTTTGATCGGTTGCACCGGTTTTAGCCACGTACTTCTTCAACCCAGCGACACCCAGCGCCCCGGCAGGTTCAGCCAGTGTCCGTGTATCGTTAAAGATGTCCTTGATGGCCGTTGACATCTCGTCAACACTGATCAAAATGACGCCATCGAGTAGTTCTCGACAGATACGAAACGTCTCCTGCCCAGCTTGTTTGACCGCCACCCCATCGGCAAACAGACTGACGTAATCGAGCTTTACTCGCTCATCCGCGTCCAGCGCCTTTTTCATACAGGCCGCATCGACGGGCTCGACTCCGAAGATTTTGATATCCGGACGCAGGTATTTCAAATACAGGGCGATACCGGCAGCAATACCACCTCCACCAACGGGTACGAACACCGCGTCAATATCATCGGGGTGCTGCCGACTGATCTCTACCCCCACCGTGGCTTGCCCGGCTATGGTGTCGGGGTGATCGAACGGATGAATGAACGAGTAACCCAATTCATCGCTTAATTCCATCGCTCGCTCTAAGGCGGTATCAAAATCATCCCCGTGCAACACGATTGTCGCACCCAAACTTCTTACCGCGTCCACTTTAATGGACGGTGTGGGGGTGGGCATCACGATGGTGGCGGGAAGATTCAGCGCACGTGCGGTCAAGGCTACACCTTGCGCATGGTTTCCCGCGGATGCTGCGATCACCCCTTTTACCGATTCCTTTTGCACCAAGCTATGTATGCGGTTGTAGGCACCACGGCATTTGAATGAAAAGATCGGTTGTTCGTCTTCGCGTTTGAGCAGCACCGTATTGCCCAGCCTCGCGGATAATTTGGGCGCCTCGTGCAAGCGGGTTTCCTGACTCACTTCGTAGACTCTTGCCGCCAGAATTCGCGGCAAGTACTCTTGGTGTAGACTGTTCATAGAAGCGCCTCTCAGGCGCATTGTTCTGATCTGAGTCGGGCACTGTAACACCGCCATGCAAACCGCAAAAGCTGCTGCCGCGAAAGCTGCGCTGGATCACATCGAAGAAGGATCAATCCTCGGCGTCGGTACCGGTAGCACCGTCAATTGTCTGATCGATGCGATCGGGGAATCCGGGCTTCGCTTGCAAGGAGCCGTGGCCAGCTCAGTGGGCACAGAAAAACGCCTCAAAGCAATAGGAATTGACCTACTCGATCTCAACAGCACCGGTACGCTCGATCTCTACATTGATGGCGCAGATGAAACCAATCCTGCGCTGGAACTGATCAAAGGCGGCGGAGCCGCACTGACGCGCGAGAAAATCATCGCAGGCGCCAGTGCAAAATTTCTCTGCATTGTCGACAAGAGCAAACAGGTAAATGTGTTGGGGGCCTTCCCGCTTCCGGTTGAAGTCATACCCATGGCAAGAAGTTTTGCTGCTCGAGAGTTGCTGAAGTTGGGCTGCGATCCCGAGTACCGGGACGGTGTGATCACCGACAACGGCAACGTGATTCTCGATTGCTACCGATTCAACATCGCCAACCCCAAAGAACTTGAACACGCGGTCAATGCAATACCCGGAGTGGTCACCGTCGGACTATTCGCACTGCGCGGGGCCGATGCTCTACTGGTTGGCCACGACGATGGCAACACTGAACTGATCGACGCCCAAGGTGGTTAAAGACTGAATCTGTATCATACGGCGGGCGCTCGATGCAGCCGCTTAAGACGCAACATCATCCGGTAGCCCAATGCCAATGGGTAAACGAAACACAAAGGTCGCCCCCTTCCCACTGCTGTGGGCTGAGACACTGCCGCCGTGCTGGCGCGCAACCTTTGCCACCAGTGCCAGCCCAAGCCCGATGCCGCGAAATCGATCGGCCACGCTCGGATCGCGTTTGAATCGCGTAAACAATGAGTCGATAATTTTAGGATCGATACCCACACCGTCATCGCGCACCGTAATGATCGCATCCTGAGCGGTCGATGAATGTGCGTTCGCGTTGTTGGCATCCTCTATCATTTCCCCGTCGGGAATTTGCCGAGGGGCAGCGGTAATATCCACCCAGACACATCCACCCTCATTGGAATATTTAACCGCATTACTGAGCAGGTTTCCAATGGCACGATCGAGCAAACCGGCGTCCCCGTACAACCAGAATTCATCGTCGCTGATGGTAATTTGCAAATCGATGTTTCTTGCGCTGGCCTGCGGGTGATAACGCGTGGCAACGTTATCGATCACATTATCCAACAGGACTTCTTTAAACGATTCCACACTGACGGTATCAGCACGGGACATGTGCAAGAGATTGTCCATCATGGTCAGCGATGCCTGAATATTTCGGCGCGCACCCGCGAGCTCTTCGGTACTGATGCCTTCATCATCGGCATCCAACAGATACAAACAGGACACCAATGGCGAGCGCAGGTCGTGCGATAGATAGTCCATCATTTCAGCCCGTGCGCGTTCGGCTGTACGTATTTCACTGACATCAATAACGGTCGCACATATTAATCGCTCGGCCAGAGAAGGTCCGACAGCACTTAGCCCGACCAATAACTCCTTGTCACCCTGATTCGCACTGAATTGCCACGGCAAACCGCGTTGCACCAGGTTCGCAAAGTTCACCCGAATATTCGGCTCGGTGAGATTTACACCCGCGCGTTCGACAAATTCGCGCATTAGCGGACGCTCACCCACATCGGGCAACAACCGAAAGACGAGCTCGTTTATGCGGATTGGCTCACCCACAATATTCCAAACCACAAAGCCAACCGGACTGCCTTCAAGAATGCTGTCTGAAAACGTCTTCACCGAGCGCAACCAATCCAATTGATCACCAAGCTTCATGGCGTTACTTTGCAGCTGCTCAACAGAGCCGCGCCATATGGAGGGTTTTATCCGTCGGCGCACACGTGATAAACGATCGATGTAACGGGTTATCTCTCCGGCAACCATGGGATCTTTCATCGTGAACATGATGTCCAGCCGATCATCGGTGGGGAAGCGCCGCGCGTAGACGTCCCCTCTTCGCACCCAGGCTTCGGTCAAACCGCTTTCGGCCGCAGGCGGCACAGCGCCGCCAATATGACTTTGCGATCTGGTTGAAAAACGCCAGCCTTCGACCGGTAGATGCATCGTTGCATGATTAAAAAATCGGGTTAGATCTTCATCGGTGTAACGGTCACGCGGGGCGTAGTCCATATCCAGCTTTTTGCTTTGACTGGCGAGGAATCGATTCACGAAATGAAGCCGGTTGCCGCTCCACGCCAAATAGCTCACCAGTATCGGAACGGAAGCCGTAAGCGGTGCGTACCAGAGCTGAAAAAACGTGTAAAGAGCATAGCTCATCAGCACGGGAAAGAGGGCCGCGCCCACAGCAGCCAACAGTGACCACGCAGGTCCTGCACGGGAATAGACCCACATCAATAGCGGTAGCATGCCCAGCGCGGCCAACAAGTTCCAGCGCCCATTGACGCGGGTAATCAGGCTTCCATCGCGCAAGGCAGAGAATAGGTTGACGTGTATTTCAACGCCCGGGATGGGTTGATCAAGTGCCGACACGGGAGTCGGCACCACGTCCTGTAAACCCACCGAGGTCATACCCACAAAAACCATTTTGTCGGCGAACGTCGACGCGGGTACCTTGCCTTGGATAACATCCCCCGCGGACACCGTCATAAATGCATTACGCGGACCGTAAAACGGAATCATGACTTCAAAATCCTGCAGCCAGCGACCATCTTTCAGCGTCGGCGATGAACGCACGCCTGGCAACGCATTTAAATCCAACTGATCTGCTTCGGATGCGAAGGCCTGAAAAGCCGCAAGCGATAGGGTTGGCCAATGCGGTGAGTTATAGCCTGCCATCAAAAAGACGCGACGCACAATACCGTCGTCGTCGATGGGCATCTGTATTTGCCCCAAGTGCCTCACGCTACGCAATAACGCCGGGATGGGCAGTCGCTCAACATCGGCTGATCCACGCCCGGCTACTGTTCGGTTTTCGGTCAGGACTGGTAACACGGTGGTGGGTAAGGCCCGGAACGCTTGCGCCAGACGAACGTCATCATCGGGATTGGGGGCAGGCTCGGTGTAAAGCAAATCCACCACCACACCGGTGGCGTTATATCCACTGAGTTTTTCAAACAGTTCCGCCTGCAAAGCGCGTGGCCAAGGCCAGCGACCAAAGTCTTGCAGACTCTGTGGGTCTATGCCCACTATGACAATATCGTTCGGGGTGTCTCGTTGATTTATACGCACCCAGGAATCGTGTAACAGCCGATCGAGCTTTAAGGTGCTTTGGCTCCACAGCAACAGGCCAGTCAGTAAAAACAACGCGCACAAGAACACCCCAAGCGACACGAGCGTAACGCTGTGCCGCCGGTGCCTGGATCGCTCAGCCAGGACTTGTGTGCTCTTCGAGGCGATATCCGTGCTGATAAATTGAAGTCAGTTTCCACCGCTCGGTGGCCAACAGGTTGAGCTTTTTACGCAAGCGACTGGCGTGGGTATCGACAGTTCGCGTATTTAACTCAGCCGAGGTGCCCCAGACTGACGTCAGCAAGTGTTGCCTGGATAGAACGCGTCCGCGGTTGCGAAACAAAAACAACGCCAGTTCGTATTCTTTCTCGGTGAGCTTGATGGGTTCGTCGTTTAGTAGCACCTCACGATTAGAGGTGTTAAACACGTACGGCGGGCACTCCAGAACTTCTGATTCTGGCTGGGCACGTCGTGCTAACGCGTATAACCGCGCAAGCAATTCGTGCTGACGAACCGGCTTTGACAGGTAGTCGTCAGCGCCAGCCTGAAGGGCAGTCACGATGTCCTCTTCCGCCACCCGCGAGGTGACAAATATAATCGGAATATCGCTGGTGAGCGTTTTCCGAACCCAATTAAGCACCTCCAAACCCGAGCTGCCTGTGGTTAGCATCCAGTCGAGAATAATGACGTCGTAGCTGGACTTTCGAAAAGCTCGCTGGAATTCTTCGGCGGATGAATAGGCTCCAACTAGATAGCCTCGATCTTCAATCCATCCACTGACCTTCGCAGATTGCTCGGGATCGTCCTCAAGCAGCGCAATTCGCAGCGCGGGTCGGTCTGACATGAACTACTCCTGATTTAGTACATAGGCTTGTTTGCGACCGGTCTACATTCGCTTCTCGCCTAAAGTGTAATTCTATCAACTTGAGCGGGTTTAATGCAGTCGGGTTTGCGTTAATAGTTTAATTAAGTGCTTGATATTGCCAAATTTTTGTGTCTTCTGCCTCCGCTTCAGGAACTGATCGACGCAACCGGATTCACGAAGTGTCGACCACCGGTAACCGAACGAATGCGATCCACCAGCATTTCAAAATCTTCTGGACTATCGGCAAGGTTGATTTCCGCGGCGTTCACAATCAATAGCGGCGACGCATCGTATTGGTGGAAGAAACGCTCGTACAGCTCTATCAGACGTTGCAGGTAACGGCTCTCTATCCGTTGCTCGTGCTTTAAGCCCCTACGCTCAATGCGCTGCACCAGCCGCCCCAGTGGCGCTTGCAAATAAACCACAAGATCCGGCTTGGGCACCGATTGAGTACTGCGTTCGTACAACGCTGAGTACATTTTCCATTCGACTTCATCCAAGGTGAGTTCAGCGAATAACCGATCCTTGTCCAAAATGAAATCAGCCACTACAGGCCGCACTTCCGCTTCGATACGCGACGTGTCCATCGCCTCAAGACGTGACACTAGAAAGTGCATTTGCGTATGAAACGCTACGCGCTGGGAGGATTGGTAGAAGGTTTTCAGATACGGGTTCGCCGTGTCTGAATCGGGCAGGTAACGTCCTCGAATCTCGGCACTGAGCTTCTTCGCCAAGGTGGTCTTACCCACACCAATAGGCCCCTCGACCGCTATGTACTGGTATTTCATGCAATTACTCTTGACGACGAACCCCACCGGTGTCGACTTGGGCTAACAAGTTCGCAACCGTCGATGCACCCGGTACGTGTAAATCGGGCGCCAGATCAAACAACGGCTGCAGCACGAAGGCGCGTGTCGATAGTCCGACATGAGGCACACATAAGCGCGGCTGTTGAATAACCTGCTCACCAAACAATAGAAGATCCAGATCCAGTGTGCGCGCCTGCCACCTGAGGGCTTTGATTTCAGCGCCGCTGTGTGATCTGTCGCGTCCACGGGCCATCTCGATCGTCTGCAGTAAGTCGAGTAAGTCGAACGCGTTCAAAGCGGTGTAAAATTCACACACCGAGTTCAGGTAATCGGGCTGATCCTGCGGCCCCATCGGTTCGGTGAAATAACGAGGCGATTCACGCAAATTGCTGATATCGGGGCAATCGCCAAGAGCCCTAATTGCCGCATCCAAATGCCCCGTACTGCAACCCAGATTACTGCCTAACGCAACGTAGGTTCTGGTGCCGTGCCTCAATCGCCGGATCCGCCGGCATTGCCTGATTCAGCCGACGATTGACCATCGGCACGCGGACGGCGCGGCCGGGAACGTCTGCGTCGTTGCCCGTTCATGCCCTGACCACCGGTTTTACGAGCAGCCGTTTTTTTGCCGCTGCCTTGAGCACCATTGCCCGCTGAATCACTTTGACCGCTGTTCTGGCCACCGCCTTGAGCGTTACCTTGGGCGCCCTCTGGACGGCGACGCCCGGAGCGTTTTTTTCGCCGTGCTTGCCCGGCACCTTTGGCGTTTGAATTTCCAGCGGCGCCATTAGCAGAAGAATTCGGATTGCGACGTCGTGCCTGCGGCTGGTTTCGATTGTTGTTGCCCGCAGGCCGGCGGCGCCCGCCGCGTTGCCGTCCGTTCGTTGGCATACCCAGCAATTCTAAGGTATCACGGTTGGCGTTGTTGTCGGGCTGAATGTCGTCATATATGGTGTAGGTATCTTCGACTTCTTCCGGTATCGCCCGGTTTCCTCGGTTATCGTCGTCCCAATTATCATGACCAGCAGCCTTTTGCCTGCGCGCAGGTTTTTGCTGATTGCCTCGATCATCGTTGGAATTATTGCGCTTGGCGTTTCGCTGCCGATTGCCCGCACCGTCGTTGGAGCGCTCATTCTCATTCTCGCTATCGTTTCTGCTGTTATCCCGATTGACAGTCTGCGCCGCCGCTGCCTTGTCGGCTGCCCCATTGGTGGTTGGTTCACTCGCCGGCTCGCTGGCCAGCTCACTGGCTGATCCATTGTCTGTTTGGGCAGGTGCCCTACTGCGTTTCGCGCCGGACTCCTTGCTGCGTGGCTTTCCATCCCGAGCTTCACCATCGCGCGCCTGCCCACCACGCTGGCGTGGTTTGCGATTACGGTCGCCCTGATTTTTTCGATCGTTGCTAGGAGGCACCGGTACCAACAGATTCTCCAATTGCTCAGCACTCTCACCCCAGTAGCCTTCCAGAACCGGTTTGTTTTCTATCAGCGCGTCACGAACCTCATTATGTGAGCGCTGAATCTCTGTCCACCAATCGGCCAAGGGTTGCAAGGACTCATCGATGCTGGCGCGCAGCAACAGAAAATCATAGGCTGCCCGAAAACGTCGGTTCTGGATAATCTGATCCAGATCTTCCATGTCTCCATGCTCCAGCAACAGTTGCAGGGCCCACACCTCTCGCATGGGCTCCGAAAAGCGGCGCGGTATGGCAATGATCTTGACTTGCTCGGCGGTGACTGAATCGGCCGCCGCCCCGATAGCATCCGCCACCGGCATGCCATCGGCAACGTGAGCTCGCGCACGCTGTTCGACGTCAGGCCACAACATAAAACTCAGCAGGTAATACGGCGTGATGGGCTTACCCGCCGCTACCCGTGCGTCAGTGTTCTGCAACGCAGTGGTGAGTAATTCTTCCAAACCGAACGTATCGTTCTCCAACCTTGGCGCCAGCATTGGGAACAGGAACGGCAGCAGGCCGTGTTCACGCACCGCGTTGAAACTTCTCTCTGCGTAGCCACCTTGAAATAGCTTCAACATTTCTTCAAACAGGCGAGCCGCAGGTACTTCTGCCAAGGCATCGCGGGTTTTTTTCATCGCCTTCAGCGTGTCTTTATGTATCTTGAAACCAAGCTTGGCGCTCAGGCGTGCAGCGCGTAAGACCCGAACCGGATCTTCTTCACAACGAGTCTGCGCGTCACCGATCAAACGGAACACCCCATCACGCATATCGTTCAAGCCACCGCAATAGTCTGTGATCGAATCCGTGGCAATGTTGTAGTACAGCGCATTGACGGAAAAGTCGCGACGCATGGCGTCCTCCTCAACGGTGCCAAAAACGTTATCGCGCACAATTTGCCCAGCGTCCCCGACTTCCCCGCCATCGCCCTTATCGTGCGCTGCACGAAAGGTCGCCACTTCGATGACGTCTCGTCCGAAAAGCACGTGCACCAGGCGAAATCGCCGACCAATGATGCGCGAATTACGAAACAACTCGCGCACCTCTTCAGGGCTTGCATCGGTTGCAATATCAAAGTCTTTGGGTCGTTCACCGACTAACGCATCGCGCACGCCGCCACCCACCAAATACGCATCAAAGCCGCCATCAATCAGGCGATTCAATACCTTCATGGCATTGCCGCTGATCATGTCTTGCGTCATGTCGTGGTCATCTGTGCCCAGGATTTCTACTGTGGGCTCGGTCTTCACGGATTTCACCATGATTTATTCATCACCGCTTTCTGCATTGTTGTGTTGATCCTTAAAGGCATGAATCTGGCGACGCTGCTTTTTCGTCGGCCTACCCTCTCCGGCCAATCCTAAGCGGGCTTCTCTGTCAGCACGAGCTTCAAGTCGCAACTTTTCACGCCGCGACTTGCTCTCGTCTGTTTCCAGATACAACTGTTGCGCTTCATTCGCCGAGCGGCGCTTATCGGATAAGGCCAAAACCTGAATCCGAAATTCGTACGGTGGTTTCTCAATTGTGAGCCACTCACCCGGCTGAATCTGTCGAGACGGCTTTATCGACTGGCCGTCTACCTGCACGCGATTCTTGTTGATGGCATCGGTTGCCATACTGCGTGTTTTAAAAAATCTCGCCGCCCAAAGCCATCGATCGATTCGGACTTTCGTTGCGGCCTCTACCGGCATCTGGCGACTCACAATCGCTCGCCGGCCGAACACCGCAGTATACTAAGTTCTACTATCAGCCTACTAACTGTGGCTTCAAACCCACGTACTGTCAAGGAATTCCCTAACCATGATACTGTGCTACGTCTACCGCAGTTCCGTAAAAGACGGTTTGTACGTTTACCTGAGCGACGAAGACGGCTTGAACGATCTGCCTGCCCCGGTTTTAAAACAACTCGGCGACCCAGAACTTGCAATGACGCTGAACTTAGCAACGCGCGCGTCGCTCGGTCACGAGGACATCGCTGTCGTGCGCAAAAACCTTGAGACGAAAGGTTTTCACATTCAGATGCCTAAAAGCATAGAACATTTGGTGGAAAAAGCCGCTCACGAGGCGAGCAAACCGTCCCAATAAACAGCCAGGTGTCTGGCCCCATAGCGTCGCCGGTCGCTCGCATCGTCAGTTTTGATCTACTTAGCGTACTGCAAAACGCTTTCCTGAGAAGAAAACCAGGCCGCAAGATCGTCGATTTCCTGATCCGTCAAATTGATTGCCGATGCACCCATGATCGCGTTCTGGCGTGCCCCTGAACGATACTGCTTCAACGCTTGCACCAGATAGTCTTCGTATTGACCAGCCAGTATCGGAAACGTCGGCGCTGTGGAGTTGCCGTCGGCTAGATGACAGGCCACACAACCCTTATCACCAACCAGTTTTTCACCGTTCTCGGCATCCCCTGCGTTCGCCGCCAAAGGCATCGCAAGCATCGCAGCGGCTAGCCAGGCTGGCAGTTTGGCCGCTACTCGCGGGGCTGCCACGGCCGAGGTTGCCATCGGGGTTGGGGTATGCACGATGTGCGCGGCGTTAGGTTGGATTACCGTGTTTGATCGAGTCACGTTATTTACCCTTGCCGGCAAAGTATGCGGCTATGTCTGCAATGTCCTGATCGCTGAGATTGGCGGTGTTGGCTTGCATCGTTGGGTGTGAACGGGTTTTGTTTCGGTACGCTTGCAAGGCCGCTACCAGATACGCCTCATGTTGCCCAGCAACGCGTGGCACTTTGTAAGTAGGGTAAACATTGACATAGTGCTCAACGCCATGGCAGCCCAAGCAGGTGTACGCCTTCTTTTCGCCATCCCCTGCATCACCTGCCGCGTAAGCGGGCTGCGCCCAAATAACCACCCCGAGGATGGCTGCACAGCCAGCCCCAGACTTGGCCGCAGCTCGGGCAGCAGATCTGGTCACGATATTTGACAGACGTTGCATCAATAATTTCATGTCTCGGTTCAATGCCTTCAAAGTTCTAAAATATTGGGTGCCAAACTAATGCCGTAAAAGTCTAGCAGCTCTAGCGCGACTGACTAGCCATCACAGCCACTAAGTCAGACGCGAATCAGACGCTGTTGCAAGAGGGCGACACCCTAGCCGATCAGTGCATCAAGGCTCGACGGTGTTGTCCACACTGTGCACATCCGGATCGGGCTGCATCGCCATGAACATCTCGTTCATACGCTTAACAAAGCCTGCACCGTCTTCCAACTGCCCACCTTCGGCCAGCATGGCCTGGTCGAGCAGCAATTTGGACCAATTAGCAAACCGGTCGTCGTCCTGCTCTCGATCGAGCAGTTCCAGAATCGGATGCGAGGGATTCACTTCCAGCACCGGTTTTGTCGCTGGCATATCGTGCCCTGCCTGCTTTAGCAATTGTTGCATGTGCAAAGCCATGTCGTGCTCACCCATCACCACACAAGCGGGCGAGGAGGTCAAGCGAGTAGAGGCTCGGACATCGCTCGTGTCATCGTCCAGCACCGTTTTTATGCGTTGAATTAGTGGTGCGGCTTCTGCCGCTTGCTTCTCTTTTTCAGCCTTTTTCTCACTGTCTTCGACGGCGTTACCCACACCATCCAGATCCAGATCCCCCTTGGCGATGGAAACAAACGACTTACCGTCATACTCATTGAAATAACCCATCATCCACTCATCAACCCGGTCGTGCATCAACAGCACTTCAAGGCCCTTATCGCGGAATATTTCCAGATGCGGGCTGTTGTTGGCGGCTGAGTAGCTGTCTGCTGTGATGTAGTAAATCTTGTCCTGACCCGATTGCATGCGGGCAATGTAATCGTCCAGCCCTGTCAGTTCGCCAGCGGTAGCCGTGTGCGTGGTGTCAAAGCGATACAGCTTGGCCACTTCGTCCTTGTTGCCGGGATCTTCACCAGGCGCCTCTTTCAGGCAGTTACCAAATTGCGCCCAGAAATCTTTGTACTCATCCGGCTTCTTCTCAGCCAAAGAGGTCAACATCGACAATACTTTTTTCACCGACCCGCGACGCATGCTGTCGATGATCTTGTTGTCCTGGAGTATTTCACGAGAGACGTTTAGCGGTAGATCATTGCTGTCGACCAGACCTCGCACAAAACGCAAGTAACGCGGCATCAGCTTTTCGGCATCGTCCATAATAAAGACGCGCTGCACAAACAGCTTGATGCCGTTCTTTGGCGCCATGGATTCGTACAAATCAAACGGTGCGCGCTTGGGCACGTATAACAATGAGGTGTATTCGTAGTTGCCCTCTACGCGGTTATGGCTCCACGTTAGCGGGTCTTCGTAGTCATTACACACTTGCTTGTAGAATGATTGATACTCATCGTCGGTGATATCACTCTTGGATCGAGTCCACAACGCCGAGGCCGCATTGACCTGTTTCAGCTCTGGCGTCTTTGGCTCTTCCGGCTCCTCGCCTTCTTTCGGTTTTGCTGGAGGCGGCAATTGTTCCATCATCATGATCGGGAAAGTGACGTGATCGGAGTACTTCTTTACAATGCTATGCAGCTGCCAGTGATCGACGTACTGCTTGTGCTCATCCTTAACGTGCAACGTCACCGTGGTGCCGCGTGGTTGCTGAGTCACTGAATCCAATGTGTAGCCACCGGTTCCATCGGATGACCACAGCACTGCGTCGCTCGCTTCGGTGCCGGCTCTGCGGGTTTGCAGAACGACCTTATCGGCGATAACAAACGCTGAATAAAAACCCACCCCGAATTGCCCGATCAAAGCTGAATCGGTTTTTTGATCTCCAGTGAGAGATTCCAGAAACTGCTTAGTGCCTGATTTGGCAATAGTGCCGATGTTTTCAACAACTTCATCGCGACTCATACCGATGCCGTTATCTCTGACCGTGATGGTGCCTGCTTCGGCATCAAACCCCACCACAATGCGCAAATCGGGATCGGATTCGAGTAGGTCAGCATTAGACACAGCCTCGAATCTAAGCTTATCGCAGGCATCCGAACTGTTCGAGATCAGCTCACGAAGAAAAATTTCAGGGTTGCTGTACAGCGAATGAATCATCAACTGCAGAATCTGACTGACTTCTGCTTCAAATTTCATTTCTTCAGACATGGCTTCCATCAACACGAATATTAAAAAGTACCGTCGATATGTCTGGAGGCAACGCTGAGCTTTTTAAAGAGCCAAATTGTCCAGAACACAAAAATTATAACTTTTCTTTGATTCGCGCTGCCCGGCCAGTGAGGCCGCGAAGGTAGTACAACTTGGCACGTCGTACGTCACCGCGTCGCTTTACTTCTACGCTGTCTACCAACGGACTGTAGGTCTGAAAGACACGTTCAACGCCTTCGCCATGAGAGATCTTGCGTACGGTGAATGCTGAGTGCAAGCCCCGATTACGCTTGGCAATAACCACACCTTCAAACGCCTGCAAACGCTCGCGGCTACCTTCTTTAACCTTGACTTGCACAACGACAGTGTCGCCGGGGCCGAAAGGTGGGATTGCTTTGCCCATTTGCTCGGCATTGATTTCGTCGATGATCTTGCTCATGTCTCAACCTGTACTCAGTCGTTACGATTCAGGGTTATTCCGAATCAATATTTTTCAGAAGTTCTTGTTCTGCACTGGTCAGAACCGATTCATCGATCAATTCTGGCCGGCGCATACGAGTCCTCGTTAAAGCCTGTTGCCGACGCCACAACGCGATCGCCTTGTGGTCCCCAGACGTCAATACGGGCGGCACCGCCATCCCGTCAAAATTCTCTGGTCGCGTGTAGTGCGGGCAATCCAGCAGGCCGTCGGTGCCAAACGAATCCTCGCTGGCCGAGTCGGCGTGCCCCAAAACCCCTGGCACCAAACGCGCTGTGGCATCAATTACCGCCACTGCCGCCACCTCACCGCCACTGAGAACAAAATCCCCCAGCGACACTTCTTCATCAACCGCGCGTTCTATGATGCGCTCATCGATTCCCTCATACCTTCCACACAACAAAATCAACGACCCCGCTTCACGATAACGCGCCGCCGTTGCCTGATCAAACACCGACCCTTGTGGGGTCAGATACACCACTCGCGCGCTCGGCATCCGCCGATTCAGCGCTGCAATTGCGTCTAGCGTTGGCTGCGGCGTCATCACCATGCCCGGCCCCCCGCCGAACGGTCTATCATCAACCGTGCGGTGCTTGTCGTGAGCAAAATCGCGCGGCGTTTCCGTATACAAATCCACCGTGCCTTCGCTGATGGCGCGCCCTACCACTCCTGCACAGACTAGCCCGGTCAACGCCTCGGGAAACAAGGTCACCACACCGAAGCGCATCAGAAATCTGGATCCCAATCCACCACGATCCGCCCTCGTTCTACGTCCACCTCTTTTACGACATCCGGTCGTAACCACGGCACCAGAATTTCAGGGCCGTTAGGTCTTTTTTCCCCAACCGCCCATTCGCGCTCGTCGGTTATGACGACCACGTCGTTAGCACCGGTTTCAAACAATCGATCTACCGTGCCAAACCGGACGTCATTGGGCCCAAACACCTCCAAGCCGATCAAATCTGTCCAGTAATACTCGTTGGCCTCCGTGGCCGGTAATTGACGTCTTGGAATGGCGATTTCGGTCCCGCGAAGCCTCTCTGCCGTGTCACGATCGTCCACCCCTTCCACCAAGGCCAGCACATTTTTGGCGGTGTGCTGAGACTCCATCACCCTGACTTCCTTCCATCCCTCTTTGCCCTTGAACCACCAAACCGCGTAATCAAGGATATTTTCTCGTGGTTGAGTATCTGAGTGAACCTTAATCCACCCGCGAACGCCATGAACCCCGATGACGCTACCGAGCACCACCCAAGCGCTGTCGTCCACCGATCAAGACCACCTATCCACTCAGGTCGTGCAACCTACGCTGCAGCGGTGTTCGCTGCTTGAGCCTTGCGGTAGGTCTTGACGATTTGCTTGACGCGATCGCTCATCTGGGCGCCGTGACCCACCCAGTAATCAACGCGGGACAAATCGATGTTCGTTTCGATAGCGTCACCGCGAGCCATTGGGTTGTAATAGCCCAAACGCTCAAGGTAACGGCCGTCACGGCGGTTGCGACTGTCTGTCGCAACAACATGGTAGAACGGTGCTTTTTTAGCACCGCCTCGAGACAGGCGGATGGTAACCATAGTGCAATAGTCCACAAAATTAGATCGATCGGCCCACACTCACAACGGGTGTGCGCAAAGATAACTCCCAATTGTATCGGATTGAGCAGAAAAAGGACAGCCTGTAAGGGCTTATGCCGTCAGATCACGTCATCGCCCCGTCGGCCTCCCCCGCTACATCATGCCAGGTGGCAGGCGCCCCTTCATGCCGCGCATCATCTTGGCCATGCCGCCACCCTTCATTTTTTTCATCATCTTGGCCATCTGCAAGTGCTGCTTGAGCAACTTGTTTACGTCCTGGACCTGACAGCCACTACCAGCGGCGATGCGTTTGCGCCGTGAACCCTTAATGATGGCTGGGTGTTTGCGCTCTTGTGGCGTCATTGAGTTGATCAACGCGATCATGCGCACAAACTCGGTGTCGTTGGCTTTCTGCCGCACCGCCTCCGGCAATTCCCCAGCACCGGGCAATTTATCGAGCAGCGCCGACATCCCGCCCATGTTGGCCATTTGGTCGAGCTGATCGCGCATGTCTTCAAGGTCAAAATTCTTGCCGCGTTTGATTTTTCTGGCGAGCTTTTCGGCCTTGCCATGATCGACCTTGGCGGTTACCTCCTCCACCAGACTGACCACGTCTCCCATGCCCAAAATTCGGGAGGCGATCCGGTCGGGATGAAACGGCTCCAGCGCATCCACTTTTTCACCAGAACCGATGAACTTGATAGGTTTGCCGGTGATCATACGCACCGATAACGCCGCCCCGCCGCGCGCATCGCCGTCGGTTTTGGTCAAAACCACACCGGTGAGCGGTAAGGCGTCGCCAAAGGCTTTAGCGGTGTTGGCAGCATCCTGGCCGGTCATGCTGTCCACCACGAACAGGGTTTCAATTGGGTTCACCATCTCATGTAGCGACTGGATCTCGGCCATCATCGCCTCATCGATAGCTAATCGGCCAGCGGTATCGACAAGCAGCACATCCACCATTTGACGCTTGGCAGCCTCCAGTGCGCCCTGGGCAATACCGTTGACGGAATCGAC
>CALFBL010000227.1 GCA_937951695.1 uncultured Granulosicoccaceae bacterium
ATACAATTGCACATCCTGCATTAAGTAAAGATGGGAAAAGACTTTATTTCTCTTCAGATATGCCAGGACCTTTTGGAGCCTGGACGAACTTGCCACTCACATAGCGCAGACTGACTGCCAGCCCGTCAAGCTTGGGTTCCGCCACATAAGTGATGGTGTCGGCGGCGTCCAGACGCTCACTGACCTGCCGATCAAAGTCTGCAAGGTCCGCGGCTGAGAAGGCGTTACCCAAAGACAACATCGGCACCGCATGGCGCACCGAATCAAATTTATCTAGTGGAGCACTGCCCACACGCTGCGTGGGTGAATCCTCGGTACGCAGTTCAGGGTACTGCTCTTCGAGCGCTCTGAGCTCGTGAAACAGGGCGTCGTACTCAGCATCGCTAACGGTGGGGTCATCCAGCACGTAATAGCGATGATTGTGCTCATTTAGCGCATCATGCAGCGTATTGACGTGCGCCTGACGTTTTGCCTCACTCACCTCAAGAAAATTACGACGTTGCTTTAACGAAGTACCGTTGTTCGTGCATGTAGGTCACGATGTTTTCGCGCATGTGTGAGACCGCCTGATTACTCAAGGTGCTACGGTCACTACCGAGCACGATGCCGCCTAAGTGCTGCGCCAAGCCACGCGCTTCGCTAATCAATACCTCAAAAGCCACATCAGCAGCCACAGGCCCTGGCAATTGCAGGATGAGCGTAATGCCGGGTGTGTAAAAAGAATTGATATCATTAATATCGAAATACCCAGGCTCTACCATTTTCGCAATAGAGAACATTTTCTTCTGCTGATGCATGGAGTGGAAAATGTTCATTTCACCGTAGTGAAAACCGCGCTGCTCGAACAGTTCGTACAAGGTGGCGCCGTTGAACACTTGATCCTGTGGCGCTACCACGTGCACGGTAACGATTTTACTTTGCCCAGCGGCAGACGCTGGAGCGCTCGCACTCTTTTTGCTGCTGCTGGCGACGCGCTGGCCTCGCATTGGCGACAGTCTGTTGCTGATGCTCTCGATCTTCTGGGCGATGGTGGACTTGGTGGTGTGTGTACCCACCTCAGGAACATCGGCCGGCAAGCTACCGCTACCGGGACGGACAAAATCATCAGGATCAATATCACTAATGTCGTCGAACGGGGCGGTTGCGTGGTTCGGATCGACTAACAACGGATCAACTGATGCTTCGCCGTGGTGATGATAACCGTTCTGCGGATCGGCGTAGTAGCCCTCAACATCTTGTAGATCATCAAAATTATCCGCTTGCGGGTAATGATCGTCGGCTGATGCGGTTTGTCCGGCACGCTGATTAGCGGCGGCATCCAGCGCTTGGCGTTGGTCAGCGGCGGGGCGTTTCGGACGGCCCGAAAAATACAATAAGGCAAGTATCGCAACACCGGCGATGATCAAAATCCAACGGAACATCTCCATCCAAATGACCCCAATAGTCGGTGTGAAGTTTGGTTAAACGCCAGCCAATTCGACAGCTGCTTCAACGTCGACAGCAACCAGTCGTGACACGCCCGGCTCGTTCATGGTGACACCCATCAACTGATCCGACAACTCCATAGTCACCTTGTTGTGCGTAATGATAATGAATTGTACACGCTCGGACATTTCGCGCACCAACTGACAGAAGCGTCCTACGTTTGCATCATCCAGCGGTGCATCGACTTCGTCCAGCATACAGAAAGGTGATGGATTCAATTCGAAAAAAGCGAACACCAGCGACACCGCGGTCAACGCTTTTTCACCACCTGATAACAACTGTAAATTGTTAATGCGCTTACCCGGCGGTTGCGCGAACACACTAACCCCGGTGCTCAATAAATCATCACCGGTCAGTTGCAACGAGGCCTTGCCGCCACCAAACAACCGCGGGAAAAACGCTTCGAATTTCGCGTTGACCGCTTCGAACGTCTCTTTAAACCGAGCGCGTGTTTCCCGATCGATTTTAGCTATGGCACGTTCAAGGGTTTCTAGCGCTTCAGTGACGTCCGCATGCTGCTCGTCGAGATACTCTTTGCGCGTGGACTGCTCGGCGTGTTCGTCGATCGCCGCCAGATTGATTGGCCCGAGACGGCTGATCTTTTGTTCAAGCTGACTCACCGCCTGTTCCCACTCAGACACATTCGCTTCTGCCACTAAGTGCTCAGACAGCTCGTCGACGTTGTAATCGTGCTCGTCGAGTTGCTCGTCCAATGTTTTTAAGCGCACCACCGACTCCTGCGTGGCCATGCGCTCAGCCTGCAAGGACTCACGCGCCAGTTGCGACTGCTGATCGTGCTTCACACGCGATTGTTCGTGGTCACGCAGGCGCCCGTCGACATCGTGTACCGCTTGGCGCGCTATATTCAGCGACTCTTCGCTGGTGCTGCGCGTAGTTAACATGTCGTTTAACGACGCCTCCAGCGCAATCAGCGGGTCCACCGTGTCGTCCACCAAGGCATTGTTCAAACTATCACGACGCTCGCTCAGCTCTTGTATCCGCGTCTGCATGCGCTGCAAGTTCTGCTCAGTGGCGACGCGCGCGCTCTTCATCGATTCGACTCGAATCGCGAGTTCCTGCCCGGCGTTGCGCTCCTGCTCCACCCGAGCTTTGGCTTCACTCAAGGCCGCATCTAGCTCACTCTGCTCGGCTTGCAACCGCTCATCATCGGCGGCCATCTCTTCCAACGATTCCGCCGCACTGGCGTGGGCCCGGGTGGCTTCTGCCAAGGCTTGCCGATCCTCGTTCAGTTGCGCGCGCAGCTCATCGCCTTCACCGTCTATTTGCTGCTGCCGGGCGCTAAGCTGGGTAAGCTCCTGCTGCTGGGCGTGTAAATTCGATTTAATATCCGCTAAGGCTCGAACCGCATCGTTTAAGCTGTGCTGCAGGGTATCCCGGCGTGCTTCATGATCGCCCAGTTTATCCTCCAGTATCAACAGATCCGACTGCTCGCTCTGCACCGTTTCTTCAAGCTCATCGATGATCGCGCGCAGCTCTGTAATTTCGTTTTCGCGAATCAACACGCTGTCTTCGGCGTCAGCGCGCGCAATACGCAGCCAATGCTTGCCCAACCAGACACCGTCGCGCGTAATCACCGACTCATCGTCGTCGAGCTCGGCACGCAACTGCTGCGCGTCCTTTAGAGTTTCAGCCACTTTGACTCGACTGAGCCAAGACCTCACAGCCCCGGCATTTTGCACCTTCGACAACAATGAATCCTGCGCCGATATGGCCATGGATTGCGCGGCGGATTGGGCCAACAGCGTCAGCTGCGCGGCCGGTAAATCATTCAGGCAACGTTGTAAAATGTCCGCATCGTCGACGCATACAGCTTCCAAGCTTGGCCCCAGCACCAATTCAACCGCTTTCTCCCAACCCGTCTCAATGGTTAGCTGCTGCGCCAAACGCGGAGCCGCCTCCAGTTCGTGCATCACCAGCCAGGCATCGCCTGCGCTGGTATCGTTGTTCAGCGCCGCCTGCTGCAGAGCTTCCAAAGATGCCAGTCGGCCCAGCGAAGATTGCACCCGGGCCGTCGATTCGTTGACCTGTACCTGCTTGCGACGCACCTCTTCACGCAGCAGCAGCTGCTTCTCGCCGCTTTGCTCAGCCTGCAACTTAAGTTTTTGCTCGGTATTGAGCGCAATCACTTCCTCAGCTATTAACGTAGCAATACGCTTTTCCAGCGAACCAAAATCCGAGCCTTGCTTTTCTTCATCCAAACGCGCCAGTCGCGTAGCGTTTTGCTCCACGCTGCGTTCGAGTTGATCCATGCGAGATCGCTCGACCTGCGCGGTTTGCGAAAACTCGGCACGCCGGGACCGGTGCGTATTACTGCGTTCTTGCCATTGAACGCGTTGCGTTTCAGCTTGAGTAAGCACCTCGGCCTGTACTTTCTGATTGTTTTTCAAGGCGTCGAACTGCGGCTGATCCACCGACATCGACTCATCGATTTCAGCGATGCGCTTTTGGTCTTCGTCGACGTGCCGAGTGGCTTCGTCCAACGATTTTTCAACATCCGCCAGATCTTGATTTTGCTGTCGCCGAGTGGCTTTGGTGTGCTCGATACTTTGCTCAATCTTCGACACATCCGCCCCGATGCGATAGAAGTCAGCCTGAATCTGGTTGAACGATTGGGTCGCGCTCTCACGTTGCTCGCGAGCGCGCTCAATGGCGGTCTCCTCAGCGCGCAATTCAGCGATGATCGCTTCCAGTTCTTTTTCTTTCTCAGCGATCGACACGTTCTGGCGCTCACGAGTGACCTCGAATTCCCGCCGCCTGAGCAACAGTAGTTCGCCTTTTTTGGAGCGCAGTTCAGCGTTCAGAACCTGAAAACGCTCTGCCGTACTGGCCTGGCGCTTGAGTTTGTCTAGCTGTTTGTCCACCTCTTCGATCAAATCATTCAGACGATCAAGGTTGTCGCGGGTGTGGCGGATACGGTTTTCGGTTTCACGCCGGCGCTCTTTGTATTTCGAGATGCCAGCGGCTTCCTCCAGATACACCCGCAAATCTTCCGGTTTCGCCTCAATCAATCGCGAAACCATGCCTTGCTCGATGATGGCGTAACTGCGCGGACCCAAGCCGGTGCCCAGAAAAATATCCCGGATGTCGCGACGCCGGCACCGCGTGTTGTTCAAAAAGTATTTGGACGTACCATCGCGAGACGCTTCACGGCGGATAGAGATCTCGGAGAACTGAGCGTATTCACCCCCTAAGCGGCCTTCGTTGTTGTCGAATATCAATTCAACTGAGGCGCTGCCGACGGGTTTACGTTGCGAGGAGCCATTAAAAATGACGTCATCCATCGATTCACCGCGAAGGTGTTTCGCAGACGACTCACCCATCACCCAGCGCACCGCATCGATGGTGTTAGATTTGCCGCAACCGTTCGGCCCCACGATCCCAACCAGCGAACCGGGCATTTTGAGTTCAGTGGGGTCGACAAACGACTTGAACCCAGCGATCTTTATTCGTGTTAGCCGCATTGAATAGTGTCTTCGCTGTAGCAGCTGTAGCCTCTATTTAGGCAACACATTGTACTGTCTTTTTAGCTCTGCGGAACCCTTGCACCACCGCTATTCTTCTTCTATGACACACCCAAATTTCTTCGCATCTGCCGCCTACTTGGCCAAAGGTGTTCAATTGGTGAACACTTCCGGTATCAGGCAATTTGTGATCGTGCCACTTTTTCTCAATATCGCGGCCTTCGGTATATTCGGCTGGTCTGCCTACACTTGGTTTGTGAACTGGTTGGACAGCTTTGCCGTGTTGCACTGGGCGGCGAACGTGCCGGTATTGGGATTGCTGGTAGGGTTCATCCGCGGATTGATTGCAACCGCCGTGTTTGTGGTGCTCATTTTTCTTATCGTGCTATTCTCAAACCTCATCGCAGCCCCCTTCAACGGGCTGCTAGCAGAACACGTCGAAGCACACCTTACCGGAATAGCCGCACCCGACACTCCGCTGCGCGCACTCATTAAAGAATTGCCCCGAACGCTGGGGGCTGAAATCCGAAAACTGTTCTATCTGGCCATAATGCTCCTGGGCATTGGTATCCTGCATTGGATCCCGTTGGTAAATATTCTCGCGCCGTTTTTACTGATCGCGTTCTCGGCCTGGATGTTCGCCATTGAATACTGGGATTACCCGATGGGCAACCACGGTCTGGTGTTCGGGGATGTGCGAGCATTCGCCCGAACCCGAAAACCGGCGGCATTCGGCTTCGGCGCCATCGTGGCTCTGGTCAGCAGCATTCCCATCTTGAATTTTGTCATTATGCCAATCGCCGTCGCAGGCGCGACCGCGTTATGGGTGGAGCACTTTAAAGATGAGTATTGATAGTTACAGATCGGCCCTAGTGCAACAAATTTCATTGAACGTACTACTGATTTTCGGATTGCTATTGGTTCAGCCTGATGCCACGTTTGCCCAGTCCGGTGCAAACGACCAAGACGACGGTATATTTCGGGTAGGACCCTTTGAGCATCACAGTGTGCCTGGCGGCATCGCCATCGTACCCACCGGATTGAGTAACGAGGCCGTTGCGCCCACACTGCGCTGGAATAGTCGACGTCTTGCAGCGCTGTACGCTAACAACCAGTGGTACGCCCTCGTTGGCATTCCACTCAGTACCGAAGCCGGTGTGCAAACAGTCGTTGTATCAGCTGGCGATAAAACCGTTGAAATCACGTTCGCGGTTGATGAGGCTCACTACGAAGAGCAGCGCATTACCATCAGCGACGAACGCAAAGTGAATCCTGCGCCCTTGGACATGGAACGAATCAACAAGGAGAGCGTCCGGTTAAAAGCGGTCAAAGCGATACACAGCAGCAATCTGCTTAGCGATCATTTTATCTGGCCAGTGACAGGCCCCATTAGCAGCACATTTGGCTTGCAGCGATTTTTTAACGATCAGCCTCGTAGACCCCACGGCGGCATCGACATCGCTATGCCAACAGGTACCCCCATCATTGCCCCAGCCGATGGCGTGATCATCGACACCGGAAACTATTTTTTCAACGGCAATTCGGTGTTCATCGATCATGGCCTCGGCGTACAAACGTTTTATGCCCACATGGATTCCATCGCGGTATCGAACGGCGACACCGTCGGGCAAGGGGATGTCATCGGCACCGTCGGTGAAACCGGCCGCGTAACCGGGGCCCACCTACATTGGTCACTGGGTTTGAATGGTACCTGGGTGGACCCTACGCTGGTGTTGGTTGATGACTAACACCTGATGCACACGGTGCAACTACCGGCTCGGGCTCGGGTGACCTCTCGACAATGACCCGACCATTGGATCGCCAGAGTGGCCCCGCCATCTTCTCGAGCCGATCGTGTCATTTATCGGTGAGCCAGGGGACTTGCGCTTGCCCATTCACACACATCGATACCACGAGTGCGCATAACACGCAAAAAAGACTCGGTTATCGATTGCTGCGTGATTCGATCAGCCAATACAGCACCTACCACTCGCTGCACAGCCATAGGCGCAGCGGCCAGCGAGCTTAACATCACCAAGTCGACTCCGGCCGCCAACGCCATTTCAGCGGCGTCCGCGTCGTCCATGGTGGCAGCAATCGCTTCCATGTTGAAGGCATCGGTTATCACCAATCCTTCAAACCCGAGTTCCTGACGCAGCAGCCCATCGACAGCAGCGCGGGACAGCGATGCAGGTTGCCCAGCGGTCAATCCGTCGACTACCAAGTGACCCATCATGATCGCGATATCCTGGCGACTGGCAGCCTCTATAAAGGGAACCAAGTCGGTATCACGCAGCACCTGAACACCGGGTAGAACCGGCAACCCTACGTGACTATCGCTGCCGCGGCCATGACCGGGAAAATGTTTTAGCACCGGGACCAGACCGGCATCGAGAATGCCATCAGCGGTAGCCATGGCATACGTCGTCACGGAGCTCGCCTCGTTGCCGAACGAACGATCACCGATAGCACCGCTGATATTCAGGTCAGCCACCGGCGCAAGGTTCATGGTGAAGCCCAGCTCGCCTATGGCGATCGCGTGCTGCTCGGCCAAACCACGCGCCGCTTTTGCACTGAGACTGGTCGCCACCTGCCGGGCACTGGGTACGCGAGAGGTCAGAGCCGACAAACGCTGCACGCGCCCACCCTCCTCGTCGACGGCGATGATCGCCGGTCCTAACAATGAACGCTGCTGAAAGTCAGCGATGTCATTACGCACGGTCCCATCGGGAGAACCCAGAACCACCACCCCGCCGATCAGACCTTGAGCGACCCACTTACCTGCCCGAACAAATTCTGACTGAGTCATCAGCGGGATCATGAGTTGCCCGACTTGTTGATCCAGCGGTATCTGGACTGCACACACAGACTGGGTTCTCACCCTTGTTGGTTCAGGCATCCGCTGTGCCGGAAACACGGAAACACCGGACGTCAGATCAAGTCGGGATGCGCCAGACCGGCCTGGATTTGACGTCGACGCCGCAATCGCAGGTTCAGACAGTGCTTGCGGTGAATCAACACCGAGCGTGCCACAGCCACTGAACAGCAGGCACACCACCAGCCAATAACTTGAACGTGAGTTCATTCGAGGCATCCGCGAAAAACGCATACCTGCACTTTTAAGGAAACAAGACATAACTGCCAGAGCGACGGTTTGGACTACTCAAACTTGCAAGACCGGGGCCCGAGCCTCGACCCGCGTGTTATTTTTCGTAGGCGGCAAACAGGTCAGTGACCAATACCCCGTTTATCTTCATCCCTTCAAGGTTGGCATCACGGATCTCGGAGTGTGACAGATTCAGGTTGCTCAAGGACACCCCCGACAGATTCATATTGTTGAATTTGGCGCCGCTCAAGTTGACGTTCTCAAAGTGACTGCCCGCTAGGTTGACATCATCGAATACACAAGACGCCAAATTACAGTCGGTGAATCGGGCGTCTTGCAATACAGCCCAGAAAGACGCGTTGCTTAAATCAACCCCCTTGAAATTTGCACCCCTCATATCCGCGCCAGCAAACTCGTGCCCTTTAAAGTCGGTATCCGGAAATGGGGGTTTCTTCTCTGTCATCGAATGGGTCCGTTGTGGTTTTGCCACGTTACCGCGCAAGAACTGCTCTCTGCTCGATGCGCCTCAGGATGCACTCACTGGCGTAATAAGAGGCTTGCCCTCGAAAAACGCTGCCAAGTTATCACGCTGCAACTGGCCCATCTGCTGACGAGTCTCTACTGTGCCAGAGGACTGATGCGGTTGCAATAACACGTTATCAAGTTGCATAAAGCGTGGGTCAATAGTCGGTTCATTGTAAAACACATCTAGAGCAGCACCGCGCAGCGAGTTCGATTGCAAGGCTTTGATCAACGCCTCTTCGTCTATGGTGCTACCGCGCGATACGTTGACCAACAAGCCATCGACACCCAGGGCATTGATCACGTCCGCCGATATTATGCCTTGAGTAGCTGGCCCGCCCGATACCGTCACCATCAGCACATCGACTGCTTGTGCGAGTTTGATCAGATTGTCGTGGTAGGTCCAGCCCGGTTTGGATTTATCCGATCGTGAGTAGTAGTGAAGGTCTGTATCAAACCCTTGCAAACGTTTGGCAACGGCCTGCCCTATTCTGCCCAGCCCGGCAATGCCGACTGAGACGCCAGACAGAGTTCGTTGCAAGGGGTAAGCACCTTGATTTGCCCAACGTCCGCTTTTCACCCACTCGCTGGCACCGATGATGCCACGGTTCAACCCCAGCAACATACCCACGCCTAAATCGGCGACATCGTTTGTCAACACATCGGGCGTGTTGGTAACCGAAATCCCTTTGGACTGCGCGTAAGCAACATCGATGGTGTCGTAACCGACCCCGTAGTTGGCGATAAGACCCAGATTGGGAAACGCGTCCATCAGGTCAGGCCCCAGCGTCGAGTGCCCCTTAAACGCAAACGCCCGAATGGCTTCTCGGGTTTTCGCGTCGATGTCGTGCGGATTTGAGCCTGATTTAAAGGGATGCACGATGAAGTGCTCTTGCATGGGCTCGCTGTCCCAGTCGTCGTAGGATTCGAAGCTAAGAATGTCGGGTTTTGTCATTGACTGAAATTCGCGTCGATTGTGGCGGCAGTAGAGTGGTTGCTCTAGTTATACCACTTACACGCCCACGTAGGTGGGGGTGTAAGTGGCAGGTGCGGATTGGGTGTAGTTAATTACCTCAACC
>CALFBL010000228.1 GCA_937951695.1 uncultured Granulosicoccaceae bacterium
AGCCAATTAGAGAGCCTTGCTTCTAGTGCAGGAGTAGAATTTGGAGTCAATTTTTGGAGCGATCTTCAAGCACATAACCCATACCCCGTTCAGTGTGTAAAAGGGGGAAATCAAAAGGTACATCGAGCTTGGTTCTAAGTCACCATGGCGCCCACTTGGAAGGACAGCCCAATTTGGCAGATTCGTGATGATAGTGGCTTCCTGTCTTCACCACCGCGCGATGTGGCAGCTCGCACTTGGCATCACGACGATGATCTCCTGTTTGAAATCACCGAATAGGGTACGAGTGTACTTATCAATGACAACAGTTACAATTCCTCAATGCCCGCGTATAAAACATCATAAACGATGAGGCAATTGTTGCCGTGCTCTTATTCGTTAAAAACTCTTGGCCTAAAGAACAACGCCCGTGGCAGGAGAACGGGAACTGAACGAGATGGACTACAGGCATCTTCAAGAAAAAACCGTCGCTTTCTTCTGGGACGGCGGGGTTGGATCGTTCTCGAGCCGGTAGGCGCTGGCGCGAATGATGCCGGCCTTGGCAGCCGCCTGAGGGGGCGACATTTTTTGTCGATAGATCATGTAAAGCCTCGTCTGTTGATCATTGAGATGGCAACCGGGCAAGAGAGAATCCTCCGTGACAGGAGGGCACTTCTTACCAGATTGACCACGATCACCAGACGGGTGTTGCCACAGTGGCAGCCCCGGGTGGCAGCCGGATCAGCAGCTTCGGGCTACGCCCTGCGCTGCTGATCCGAGGAACTACATCTGTCTCAGGTTGATTGTCGCTGTTGTCTCACCTTGATTGTCGCTGGATACTGAACTGAACTGAACTGAACTGGTGGCGCGCTCAAAATAACGCGGTGATGTTCTGCTCTTCATGATTGCAAAAAACACTGCGGTTTCAGACCCGGCCCCGGTGGGTTCAATCCATTTAGCGGTCATGGGTCGTCCGGTATCCGCGAGGCGCGAATGTTCAGGGCGTACGCCAACGCTAACCGCACCACTGCCAGTGGGTCCGTTAATTTCCAGCCCACCAACACTGAGTTTCCCCGCAGCTTCTGCGACAGGATCAAGCCCGGATAAATCGGGAAACGTATCGAAATGGATCGAACTGTCGTAACCGAGTCAGTTCATCTCGACGAACGGTTCGACCGGTTTAATCGGGTGCACACGGCCGATCATGAGTCCATCATCGCGTGTTCCCAGTCATCGTTCAGATGCCCCGCGCCGGTCGTGCCAAGCGGTTGCTGTCGCAGCCGCAGAATGGGTGAGCCGTTGGGTCGAACGTTCGCACCCAGGCAACAAGCGGTTAGAGCCGTTTTAGCAGCACGTACACAGCGCCGGTACCACCGTCGGTATCTCTGGCTGAACAAAAGGCTTGGACTGCCTTATTGCGTTGTAACCACTGATTGACGGCGGGTTTCAATCGCGGCGAGCTCGTCGCCAGCCGACGGCCTTTGCCGTGAATAATTTGCACGCATAAATGCCGATTCTCACGCGCTGTTATTAAAAACCGGGACAGCTCAATGCGCGCTTGCTGAACGGTATAGCCGTGCAGGTCTACACACGCTTGAACACTGTAATGACCACTTTTAAGCCGCCTCAGCACCGATCGTTGCACCCCATCTGCGGTGTACGCCAAATGTTCACCGGTTTCCAGCAGGTCGTTCTCGCTTAAATCGTCCAACAAAGCGGCCATAACTGACGTATCGTCGATTATTTTCGATGGCGTGGAGGGCGTTTGGGGGTTTGCCTTCTGCTCGCTGAGGTCGATTCGATCGTTGTGCACCGACTTAACATCCCCGACTGCGTCGCGGAACAGGGCACTATCGTCGTCACTGACTGTTTTTTTGGCACTCACACCCCATTATACGGTCATACCCATGAAATCCATCCAAATCGAAGAACGAGTAGACTCATGACACGGAAAATTGAGAAGACACTGGGAGAATGGGCTGAGAAGCTCTCACCAGAGGTGTTTCGTGTAACCCGTGAGAAGGGCACGGAAAGAGCCTTTAGCGGGAAATACGACGGACACAAAGCCGATGGCGAGTATCTGTGCGCTTGTTGTGAGGAGCGTTTGTTCGATTCCGCCCACAAGTACGACTCCGGTTCGGGTTGGCCAAGTTTTTATCAGCCGACCAGCGAAGAAGTCGTTGAAGAGGAGCAAGACACAACGTTGGGCATGGTCCGAGTCGAAGTGCTGTGTCAGTCCTGTGGCGCGCATCTGGGGCATGTGTTTCCCGATGGCCCGGCCCCAACAGGGAATCGCTATTGCATCAATTCAGCATCACTTAATTTTAAAAAACGCGGTGACACATGAACCGATCAATGAATTCTATGTCGACTGTCCAAGTAACAACAATTGATGCTCCGTCGAAGGCGTTGCGAGATACGACTCTCGCGTTGACCCTGGCTGTGACCCTTGCGGCCTCGTTTTGGGGAGCCTCCTCAGCGCACGCTCAGGACGCGTCTACAGGCAAAACCCGGGAAGCGCCCCTGGATGCAACCCAACAGTTCCAGTTAACACCCACCGATCGTGAATTGCCCGCCTTTGAACTGCTGCATTTAAGCGACGGTACGTGGGATCAATTTTCACTGGAAGGCATACCGTATATCGTTAATTTTTGGGCGACGTGGTGTGCGCCGTGCGTACATGAGCTGCCCGCCATGAATCGGGCCTACGAGCGATTGGAAGATGAAGGCGTGGGAATGGTCGCGATCAACGTTGGCGAACCTGCGGGTGCTATCAAAACGTTTATGCAGACGGTGCCGATTGATTTCAACGTCTTGTTAGGCAGCCAGATGACATTGCCGAACTGGAAGGTGCGTGGTTTACCCACCACATTTATCGTCTCAGCAGACGGCAAGATCATCGCTGAAGCGATCGGGCCTCGGGAATGGGACAATCCAGCGTTTATTGACTACATGCTGGCATTGCGCGATCCGGGCAGCTAAACCGGAACTGAAATCGAAAGCTAGAACTGAGCCCGAACGTGTAACACAATAAATGACCACAACTAGAACTGAGCCCGAACGTCGCACACAATAGAGGGCCACAGATGTTGTGGCCCTTTATTCTAGAACGTCATCGATGTCGAGCGATTTAAGTATTGGCGCGGTGTTCGATCAGTCCATCGACCACACTGGGGTCAGCCAAAGTAGAGGTGTCCCCCAAACTGCCTAG
>CALFBL010000229.1 GCA_937951695.1 uncultured Granulosicoccaceae bacterium
GTGCGTGGCTTCAGGGCTGATGTTCAAGATAATGCGCCCATCCTCCACGAACGCACGCGGCACCTCCACGCCCTCCGATGAAGTCTCAACCAGCATGTAGGGCGTAAAATTGTTGTCGACGATCCATTCATATAATGCGCGGATCAGATAGGGACGGCTTGACGTCATGCGTTTCTCAGCGCTCGTTCAGTAACCGACAGGCTATTTTGAAACCCCTCCCGGTTAAATATCCGTTCGGCGTAGGCGTCCACCGCCTGCGCGCCGCTATCCAGAACAATGCCATATTGTTGCAATCGCCACAACAGAGGCGCCAAGGTGGCGTCGAGCATAGAGTACTCTAGACTCAGAAAAAACGGCATTACCTCAAACACACTCGCAGACGCGGTGAGAGAGTCGGACAACTGGCTTGCGGCCTTTTTCTGTGCCGTTTTGTCTGTACCCGCCAGCGCTGGCACCAAGGCGTACCAATCCACCTCGATACGATGCAGGGTTAACCGGGCGCGGGCGCGGGCCACCGGATCAACCGGCAATAGCGGTGGATGCGGGTAACGCTCATCGAGATAATCGCTGATCACTTTAGCGTCATAAAGACCGAGATCTCGATCGATCAGCGTTGGCAGATCCCCGGTTGGGTTGACCAATGTCAGCTCTTCGGGCAAAGGTGCGCTAGGGTTAGGCTCGAGGATGTCAGCGCCAATGTCTTTTTCAGCCAAAACAAGACGGACTCGGTGGCAATTGATGCACTGAGGGTCAGAGAACAAAACCATGGCGGATTGGTGGCTGGTTGAGGTACTCAATGACAGAGACTCCAAAGCCCGTCCAATGGGATCGGACGAGCTTTGCTTAAGGCTGGCAACGGATGCAGGGGAATCAAAAAAAGGTGGCGGCCTACTTTTTGATGTCCTTCCAGTATTCCTGTTTCAAGAACCAAGTGAGAATTGCCATGCCGAAAAGAAACAACATAACCCAACGACCGATTCTATGTCGCTGCTCCTTAATGGGATCGGCAAGATACGACATGAAATTGGTCAAGTCAGTGATCATGTTGTCGTATTCCTTTGGCGTCATACTGCCTTCGGTGACTTGCTCAAAACCGGTAATGACTGAAGTCTTATGCGCTTCTTCACCGTAGATCGGCTTACGCCAGCCCTGGTATTCCCACAACACATGAGGCATGGCAGCACCCGGATAGACCGTGTTGTTAACACCCACACCGCCACGCCCTTCATCCAGATAGAAGCTTTTCATATACGTGTAGATCCAGTCCGCTCCACGTGAACGGGCTGTCAGTGCAAGGTTGGGCGGAACCACGCCAAACGCCTGGCGGCCGTAATCGGTCGTCATGGCATTGGCCATTAAGGACCCCACTTTCGTGCGCTCACCGGATTCGTCCGTGGTGAAGATGAAGTTGTTCTGCACGTCTTCATCGGACAATCCGAGATCCGCCGCCATGCGACTGTATCGATGGTAATCGGCTGTGTGACATCCCATGCAATGGTTGACGAACACTTGAGCACCGCGTTGCAACGACTTCTTGTTGCTGGTATCGATTTGCGGCACCTCCAAAGCCACTGAGCTCTCGGCCGCTGTTGCTGCACCGGCGATAGTGGATGTGGCCACAATCAAAACTAGGCACATTCGTAGGAACTTTGTCATTGTTCGTACCGTGTGAGGCATTTTCGTCCGTTCAATAGTCGCGCTCATGAGGTCACCCGTTCAGGCACCGGCTTGGTGTTCTCGTTTTTACTGATTACAAAAAGCCCGACAAAGAACCCGAAGTAAATCACTGAGCACAGGCGGGAGATCCAAGTGCCGAATGCGGTCGGTGCCTGCATGCCGTAGTAGCCCAGGATGACAAACGAGACGACCAAAGACCCAAGCAGTATTTTATAGGCCAGCGAGCGATAACGTACCGAACGCACCCGACCACGGTCAATCCAAGGTAGGAAGAACAACACCACGATGGCAGCTCCCATGGCCATCACCCCACCCAGCTTGCTCGGTACCGCACGCAAAATGGCGTAGAACGGTGTGAAATACCACACCGGTGCGATGTGATCGGGAGTCTTCAAAGGATCAGCTGGAACAAAGTTTGGCGGCTCAAGAAAGTAACCGCCCATCTCTGGCGCGAAGAATACAATGGCGAAGAAAATGATCAGAAAGACCGACGCGCCAAACATATCTTTAACGGTGTAGTACGGGTGAAACGGTATGCCGTCTTTCGGAATGCCTTCGCTGTTTTTGTGGCGCTTGATGTCGACACCGTCCGGATTATTGGAACCGACTTCGTGCAGCGCAATGATGTGCGCTACGATCAGACCAATCAGCGCCAAAGGCACTGCGATAACGTGCAAGGCAAAGAATCGGTTGAGTGTTGCGTCCGAGACAATGTAGTCACCTTTCAACCATAACGTTAAGGCATCGCCGATACCAAAAGGTATGGCGCCGAACAGCGAGATGATGACCTGCGCACCCCAGTAACTCATCTGCCCCCAAGGTAGCAAATAACCCATGAACGCTTCCGCCATTAAGACGACGTAGATGAGCATGCCGAAGATCCAGATGAGTTCACGAGGTTTCTGGTAAGAGCCGTACATGAGGCCACGAAACATGTGCAAGTACACCACCGCGAAAAACATCGAAGCCCCAGTGGAATGCATGTAGCGAATCAGCCAACCGAAATTGACGTCTCGCATAATGTACTCAACCGACTTGAACGCCAGCTCACCGTCGGGTTTGTAGTTCATGGTTAAAAAGATACCGGTCACAATTTGAATGACCAGTACCAAGATAGACAAAGCGCCGAAGTAGTACCATATGTTGAAGTTTTTCGGAGCGTAATACTTGGTGATGTGTTCCTCTAACAACTTCGTCATCGGAAATCGATCGTCTATCCAACCAACCAGGCCCTTGCCGCTACCGGCGTTGTTATCGATACTCATGCAGGTGCTCCGGAATCTTCTCCAATTTTGACCAGGGTGTCAGACAAATAGGTATAAGGCGGAATCTCAAGATTAAGCGGCGCCGGTACGCCCGAGTACACGCGCCCTGCCAGGTCGAATTTTGATCCGTGGCAGGGACAGAAAAAACCACCATCCCAGTCATCGCCCAAATCCGCTGGCGCTATTTCGGGTCGGTAGCTTGGTGAGCAGCCCAAATGGGTGCAGATACCCACCACAACCAAGATCTCCGGCTTCACTGAGCGATGCGCGTTCCTGGCGTACTCGGGTTGTTGGTCCTGCTCGGAATCGGGGTCGCTTAACCGGGCGGTGTCCTTTTCAAGATCGGTCAGGGACTCAGCCGTTCGGTTTACGATCCAAACCGGCTTACCCCGCCACTCGACCGTCATGATCTGACCCAGCGCCAGTTTGCTGATGTCGGCCTCGACCGGTGCACCCGCAGCCTTAGCTCGCGCACTCGGGGACATCGACGCTAACATTGGCAGCAACAATGCAGCCGCTCCGACGCTTCCCGCGACCGAAACGCCAGTCACCAGCAGACGCCGACGTTTGGGGTCAGCTGGGGTGGTCGAGAAGGAATTCTCCACCGATGATTGCTGTCCGGTTGCCTTACTTTTCGAACTCATGCAACGGCTCCAAAAACTGTAAAAGTTAAGTGTTCTAGATGTAAAAGTTAAGTGTTCTAGATACGGAAAATTAACCGCACAAGATTACCACACAGTTGACAAGCTGGGCGCTCCGGGACGAAGTTACAAAGTCCCTTGCGTCCAACTACAAAGCCGATACCAACCCCTGCAAGACGCTCTGGATAGGCGCTGATTCTAAGCCGGGTTGTCGATATCGATATGCTCGTGCTGAATGTTGAAGTGCTGGGCAAGATGCGCACCAAACGCCTGAACACCATAACGCTCTGTCGCGTGATGACCGGCAGCGATGTACAAAACACCCTGCTCCTCGGCTTCGTGCAAACTCTGCTCGCTGATTTCGCCGCTGATGTAAGCATCCACACCCAGCACTGCAGCCTGGTTAATAAAGCGTTGACCGCCGCCGGAACACCACGCAACGCGCCTTATCGGGTGGTCCGTACGGCCCACCGCCAAACAGGTCCGTCCAAGCGCGGCCGAGACGCGCTCGCTAAATGTCTGAGCGGTCTCAGCCGTTGCCAGCTCGCCTTGCCACAACAGGTTTGGCACATGTCCGGCGGTGTGGGTGGCTGTGACGTTCAGGTTAAAACGCGCAGCCAATTGCGCGTTGTTGCCAAATTCGGCGTGGCAGTCCAACGGCAGGTGATACGCCAATAAACCCACATTCGCCTGTATCAGGCGCTGAATGCGGCGGTATTTCATTCCCACCAGCGCCGCGTTTTCTCCTTTCCAGAAGTACCCGTGGTGCACCAGCACGGCATCCGCACGCCGTTCAATGGCCAACTCTAGAAAACGATCGCTGGCAGTAACTCCCGTAACGAGAGTGTTAATTGGCTCACGGCCTGCCACTTGCAGACCATTGGGACAATAATCATCGAAACGACTCGTGTCCAATGTTCGGTTACCATAGCTCGCCAGATCTGTAAGATTCACCATAATTTGAAACCTATAGCGTTTGTCGTCGTCAGCTTGATAGTGGGAGCCTTCCTCGGGGTGACCAGCTATGTGGTGCTTACGCATGTGTCGCATCACGGCAGCAGCGAATTAAGCGTGTTCAGCCAACCCGTGGATGCTGAACCGACCCAACCCCCGGATCTTGTCCGCGCGACCGCGGGTGTGAACGCCGGCAGAGACGTTGATCATAGCGCGCAACAATACAACCGTTTCTCTTTTTACGACGGAATCTCTCGCGTTACGCCGTCCGTGGTAAGCCTGTACTCGAGCGAGACGGTCTACCGGGCACCCATCTCGGATTTATTGACCGACAGCATCAACCCCAGGATCGCGCCGTCTGAACGGCGAGCGACCAGTCAAGGCTCGGGTGTCATCATCGGTTCTGAAGGCTTGATTGTGACCAACAATCATTTGGTGGAAACCGCCGATCAGATTTTTGTCGTACTGAGCGACGGCAGCCTGCATCAGGGGAGAATCATTGGCGCCGACCCTGAGACCGATTTAGCCGTCGTACGTATCCCGGCCGGCGGCTTACCCGCGGCGCCAATGGCGGATAATTCAAACCTGAGAGTCGGCGATATTGTGCTGGCTATCGGCAACCCATTCGGTGTTGGGCAAACGGTAACCCAAGGGATCGTCAGTGCCACCAGCCGACAAGTGTCCGGCAGTTCGGCTTGGCAAAATTTTGTGCAAATCGATGCCGCGATCAATCCGGGAAATTCAGGCGGCGCGCTGATCACGCCCGACGGCAATCTTGTCGGCATCAACACGTCGGTGTTCATGCGCGAAAGCGGCGCCGAGGGCATAGGATTTGCCATTCCTGCCAGCATGTTGCGCCAAGTTGTGCCACAAATTATTGAGCACGGCCGAGTGATTCGAGGCTGGCTGGGCATCGACGCCAATGAACTGCCCATGTTTCCCGAAATCAACAAGCAAGTCAGCTCAGGTGCGGTCATTACCGGTGTTCTACCCGATAGCCCAGCCGGCAAGGGTGGCCTGAAACGCTATGACGTGGTCAGCGCGTTGAACGGAGAACCCATCGAAAACGCCCGCGAGCTGTTGCTAAAAGTGTCGAGTGAGCCACCTGGCCGCGTCATTACTCTGTCGATCAACCGAGCCGGAGCCCGCGCCAGCCTGCAAGTGGAATTAGGCGAGCGGCCAACATCGTCGGGCCTCCCTTTCGGCACAACCGAGCGTTAATCCCACCCCATTCAACGCTTGGTAAGCCCCGGGTAGAAGTCTCGTTCAGTTCGTCTCTTGAGACTGTGGTTGAATAGCGGTTCGCACGCTAGAGCCTGCAAAAGCCGCGGCCAGACCGGCCAGCCAAATCCACGACGATGCCCCGCCGCCTCCGGATGCGGCGGAAGTCTGCGGCTCAATGCTGCTATTCATCGTGTTTGATTCGTTCAAGGCCACCATAGAATCGCTTGGCGAGGCGTCAACGTTGAGTGCAACTGAATTATTGGACGGCCTGGGATCGTAAGCATCTAACGAGCTGACCTTTACGCTTAGACGAGCATCGGACGATGACTCGAACACCACCGACAGGATGACAGAACTTTGCGGCTGTATATCGCTCAGCTGGCACTCAGCACTGCCCGGACTCACCGGCTGGCAGCGGTCTGGCCAGCTCACTGCCAAATTAGTTCCGACCTCAATCATAAGCTGTGCGTTTGCGGCAGAGTTAAGATCAAGATTCTGCACTTCGATATCTACCGTATTACCGACTTGACTCACATCCAGCGCAAGATCCAGAGCATCCAGAAAGCACGAACGATTTAACGAATTCACGATGCTGTTGCGGGTGCAATCGCTCATGGCGGTATCGGTACTAGCGGAGATTCTCGGTGACATCAATTTACCGTTCATGCCCGAGCACGCCGTGTCGGTGTCGTGTTGAGCACCCAACGAATGCCCGAGTTCGTGGGTCAGCAGGATATCTGCAAAACTCGATGGTGTCGTCACCCCAACGTCAAACCCGTCGTGCCGGCAAGCCGTGTCGATCCAGGCCAGCCCCAAGGTAATATCGGTTTTCGGATTGCCGGTAAACAAATACACTAGGGCGCTGTCGCCGAACAAGGTAGAGCGCTGCTGACGAAAATTGCGAAAGTTGCGCAGCATCGTTTCTAGCGTAGTCGGCCCAATCGCTAATGGGTCAGCCGATTCCTCCTGAATCACAATCGATTCGTCCAGCTTTAAGGTCAATCCCAGCGATCGGTAAATCTGATCGGCGACGTTCAAGCCACTAATCGCCTGCAGCAAGGCTTCGCCGTTGTAATAGCGGTTGTATTGACTGTCGATAACGATAGACAACGGCACCACGCGTACGTCAGTGACTGGCGTAGCCCTTAAGTCAAGGCTGTTGCGAGCAGATAAGGGCGGTGTGGCAAGCGTATCGAGCATTAAAGGCAGAGCATCTTCAGATCCACCCATTTGAATCGCAGCCCCCGCACGGTGTTTGGGTTGGTAGTAATCGAGCGTGCCTATTAAGTCCTCTGAGTGCAATCGATGCTCAACACCGTCTTGCATGACCACACCCTGAATGTCGTTCTCGGACACCACAACTCTTGCCCAGGATTGTTTGTCACCTTGAACATAGCCTGAAAAAATACCGACCGTAGGCGGTGTCTGATCTTGCAGTGTGCCGTCGCGCCATTGCGCAGACTCAGCTATGCTACTGGGCTCGAGGATCAAATCCAGCTCCACCCCAGCCACCAGAACGCTTAAGTGCAGCTCGTTCTCTGAAACCGAGTTGCGCGACATCAACGTCGTCGATTGGTCCTCGCGTTCGCTCAGCATTTCAAGGCGGCGATCGGCGCGATCAAACCAGTAGCGAGACAACACATTGCCCTTGGCGATGCGATAGCCAAACGGCAGGCTCACACTAGTGTGACGCGTTCGAAGCGCTACGAAAAATTCTATCGCCTGAGCGGTGCGACCCGATTGCTCGTAAGCAATGGCCTCAAGGTAATCGGCTGCATCGGTGTAGGCGGTATCGGGGGTGATCACCTCAAGCTGGCGCAGTTGAAGCAGTGCGTTGTCGTAATCAAAGCGCTCCATCAAATGCACATACGCCATCAGATAGATCGCATCATCCACCAGAGGCGAATCGGGAGCATCGGTGACCACCGATTGCAACAACTCAATCGCCGACTCAGCATCACCTGCGTCGCGGGCACTGAGGGCAGTTAAAAATGTACCGAGTTCTGCGCCTGCGTAATCGGCTTCATGCAAAATCGCAACCCGGGTTTTTACACCGGCGATGTTGCTGTAGGTAGGGTAGTTTCGCTGCAGCTGGCGAAGCATCTGCAAAGCATCACGAAACTCCCCACTATAAATCGATTGAATCGATGATTGATAGGCGTCTTCGGCGGCCTGCTCATCATCGGCAAGCGCCACCACAGGCGCCATCAACGCCAATAAAAAAAACCATCGAATTATCGTCCTCCAACGCATTAGCCGTTAGCCGCGTGCTTGGATTTCGAGCTGTCGTCACGAAAGAAGCTCAGTACGTTTCGACAATTTTGCAACGCCTCACGGATCTCTTCAGGCGATGCACGTGGCTGGGATTCCAATTCATTCAGGATTTCGGTCTGTTCTTGCGCCTGCTCTACGTGCGTTTGAATACGAGAGGTCGCACGGTTCATCGCTTCACACAGATCACTGAATTCTCGGCTGTCATCATGGCGCAACCGAACGCTTAAATTGCCATCACCGATCTCGTTTAACGCACGGTGCATCGCCAGAATCGGGTTACCCAGCTTACGCACAACATAGACCGCAATGACTGTGGTGCTCACCGCGTTGATCAGCAACATGGCCACCAGCCATTGGCCGAGAACGGTACTGACCGAGGGGATTTGCTCGTTCAACATCGCCATGTCTTCTGAGGTAAACAGCAGTGGCGCTGTGCCATCGACAATATCGCCGAGCAGAAAATAATAGAATACGCCAAGCAACAGCGTAGACTGGACGATGAATAACAGCGTCAGCCACATCACTCGCTTGACTTGTTGGAATTGGAAGGTTTTGTCGCGCAACAGCGACAGCGGGAACGACGAATCGGATGAACGTGCCATAAGAGCTTTTCCGCTCAACATCTTACTCAAGGATGTTGTTGGGATCGGCGAACCGCACCTAAGCTTGAAGCCCTAGCCTATCGAACGCTTAGCTTTCCTGCCGCGTGAATTGTCAAACCCTGCAGAGTGTGACGGGCTTGGCAATCGCTCACCTACTTGCGGCGGACTCGTACTGCGTCAGCCAGCGCGTCCAACATGGTCACCGTATCGCCCCAGGAGACGCACGAATCGGTGACACTCTGGCCTGGAACCAGCGGCTTGTTGGACGGGCTCTGATTGCCTTCGACGAGGTTACTCTCGATCATGACACCCATAATTCGACTATCTCCCAGTTTCAACTGCGCACAAATATCCCCGCACACATAAGACTGGCGGCGGTGCAATTTTCGCGAATTGGCGTGACTGCAATCGATCATCACGCGTTCAGGCAGTCCGGCTTTTGCCAGCAACGCGCACGATGCATCGACACTGGCTGCGTCGTAGTTGGTGTGCGAGCTACCACCGCGCAAAATCAAATGCCCCCCGGGGTTGCCAGCGGTTTTGAAAATCGCCGACTGACCATCTTTGGTGACCGATAAAAAGTGGTGCGAGTGGCGCGCAGCTCCGAT
>CALFBL010000230.1 GCA_937951695.1 uncultured Granulosicoccaceae bacterium
GTGAGGAAAGGGTTTGTAACGAGAGTTACCTGTAGCGAGAGTTACCAGTATAGTTGTCGAAGGATGATGGTGATGATGATATTACGATGAATTCATTAAAAAACGTCTTGATTTCCCTAGCTAAATCTTCCTTATACTTAAAATTACTTTCTTTGTTACAAGAATGTTGTTAATTATCATTCTAAATTTGTGATTTTGTTTAATCCAGCAATTTGTGGTTATTTTGTTGTTTAATCCGATTAACTCAACCAAATTTTCGAAACAATTGGTTTGTAAGTTATAGACTAAAGGAAAGATGGAGCGTCAAAGGGTTCACCCAGGAATTCCCCGGTCTGGACGACGAATTGAGAGGGCGCTACCGTGCGCTGACCGATGAGCGAGTGCTGGATTATTTAGAGGACTTGGGAATCACTGGCGTTGAATGGTTACCGATTCAAGCCGGTGCTGACGACGACTTTCTGGTCACTCGCAAACTGACGAACTATTGGGGCTACAACACCTTAGGTTTTTTTGCACCGTCACATCGCTTTGCCAGCCCTCGTCAAGCCGGTGCGATCTACTCCACAGCCAACCAAGATTGTCAGGCGATGGTCAATGCGATGCACCGTCGGGGTATCGAGTGCTGGATGGACGTGGTGTACAACCACACCTCCGAAGGTAATGAAGAGGGTCCAACGTTGTGTTTTCGCGGACTAGACAACGCCAGTTACTATCGGTTGAGCGAAGATAAACGCACCTATCTGGATGAGAGCGGGTGCGGTAACACCGTTAACCTGTCGCACCCGCGCGTGTTACAAATGGTGATGGATTCCTTGCGCTACTGGGTCAACACATTTGGGATCGATGGCTTTCGCTTTGATTTAGCCACCATTCTTGGCCGTAACCCAATCGATTTTGATGCACGAAGTGCGTTTTTGTCCTGCGTTCGCCAAGACCCGGATTTGGAAAACACCCGCATGGTTGCCGAGCCCTGGGATATTGGTAACGGCGGCTATCAGCTGGGGTCGTTTCCGCCGGGTTGGTCGGAATGGAATGATCGCTATCGCGATGGGGTGCGTCGATTTTGGGCCAATGAAGAAGGGACGCTGCCACCGTTGGCTGATTTGTTATTGGGCAGTTACCAATCTTTTTTCGCCAACGATCGCGGCCCGGTGGCCAGCGTTAATTTTGTCACCGCTCACGATGGTTTTACGTTAAACGATCTGGTGAGTTATGAGCAAAAACACAACGAGGCGAACGGTGAAGACAATCGCGATGGTCACGGCTCTAACTACGCTTACAACCACGGAGTGGAAGGCACTACTGATGATGTGGACATCATCGCTGAGCGGGGGCAAGCACAACGTAACATCTTGTCGACTCTGTTGTTGTCGCAAGGGGTGCCGATGTTGTTGGCGGGTGATGAGCTGCGAAATTCTCAAGGCGGTAACAACAACGCCTATTGTCAGGATAATCCCATTGGTTGGATCAATTGGCCTGAACACCCCACCGAACATCCGCAATTTCGGTTCGTAAAACACCTCATAGCGGTACGACAAAAATTGGCCGTGTTGCGCCAGCGCAATTGGCTGCACGGCACAGACCGCGACCCGCACTGGGCCTTGCCCAACATCAGCTGGTTAAATGAATCTGCACAGATAATGACCTCAGAGCAGTGGTCAGATCCGTATCGCCAGATGGTCATGATGCTTTTGGTGGATCATCAACCGGCTGACGAAGAGAGCAGCGCGGTGTTGTTAATGATTAATAATTCCGATACGAATTTGGACGTGCCGCTGGACACGGATCAGATGCCAACCGGGCGCTGGCGTTGTTGGGTTAACACCTCGGATCCGGGCTGCACTGATTCACCTTTGAACAACGAGCTTGAAATGAACGTGCCTGCTAAAACAGTGGTTCTGCTTCGCTGCTATACTGAAAAATCAGGTCATATAGATGCATGAAGCTAAACATGAAGCCAAGTATTTCAGCAACCCATTTATTGCGGGTGTTCGCTCTATTCGCGTTAGTGGTTCTATTTCTGCTGACCCTTACTCGAGCTGGGTTTAGTCTCTGGCAACTGAACCATCTAGAGTCGGTTGAGGGGTTTGACCAACTGCAGGGTTTTGCCGAATTATTTATTACGGGCTGGCGATTTGACTTAGCCCTTATCGGCGCGATACTCCTCATACCGGTAACCTTGGGAACCTTTCTAGCCATGCTCGGGCCACTGCGCGTTCTGGCAAAGATCATTATCCTAGTATTTTTGATAGGCGGGATGTTCGTGATCATCTTAAGTGAGTATGTTACGCCGTATTTTCTGTACGCCAGCGACTCTCGCCCCGACATGGCAGCCATTCAGGGCATAGAAAATCCACTTGAAGTCATCGCCGGTCTTTGGTCAACGCAAATGATTCCGGCCATCATTGGTTTGGTGCTATCAATATTGCTAATGATTGCTTTTATAGCCCGCCTGGAGACCTCGCGATTGCTGCGCTTTCGTATAGCACCACGATCGGGCATTACCTTGATGATTGTGGGTGGGGCCTTGTGTATATTCGCGATGATCTCAAACATCAATTTTATTCAGGAACCGACCCAAATTCTCCGGCCTTTGAACCCGAGTATGGCGGAAATTTCCACCGACACACTGGTGAATGAGCTGAGCCTCAACACCGCATATGAGGCGGGGTGGTCATTGGTAGCGGTTCTGCCCGCGGAATGATCCACGAATAGTGCCCACGCCGTCTAGGCGACTGGAACGCTCTCTCCCTGTGTTTAGCCTGGACGGGGTTCTAAGAGCACCCACCGTTTGGCTTCATTGCTTTGACGTAGTCCACTTTGAATTCCGCCGGAAAACGGGTGCTTTGATCGGGACTGCCCGACCAACTGCCACCGACCGCCAGATTCAGTAGAAAGTGTTTAGGTGTGTTGAAGTCCGCGGGGCTAGGATGTGTGGCCACCAGTTTTCCATCCAGATACCACGATATATCTTGTTCGGTCCAAACCGCTGAGTACAAGTGAAAGTTCTGGCTTAAATCCCCCAGTTTGTTATGGTCATACGGGGCCGATGTCAACTGACCGGTCTGATTGGTGTGCAAGGTCGTGTGGTAAGTACCCAGTTGATCCCCAATTTGTTCCATGATGTCGAGTTCGGGTAATACTGCAACGCCTTGTGGCCAGCTCGCGTGCGTCGGTAGCATCCAGAAGGCCGACCACAAGCCTTTGCCTTTGGGCACTTTGGCGAACGCTTCAAACCGGCCGTACTTTTGTTCGAACCAATTGCGACTGGTTAATACGCCGGATATATAGGGTTGATTTTGAGTGGTATCGAGCATGCGCGTTGGCGTCTTGATAGCGGTGATACTGAGCACGCCGTCGTCGACATTAAACGGATTAATAGCGTGAACGCGTGGGTCCACGTAATATTGCAATTCCTGATTGATAATCGTGTTTCGATCCCAGATATATTGTGTGGTCCAGCCGTTTGGGTCTCCCAGTTTGGCCAATCGCAGTTCGTCAAAGGGTTCGAAAAACGTGGTGTCCCAACAGGCGTCATTTAAGTGTTGCTGGGGGGCGGCCATCGAATCCGTTGCTAGCAGCAGAGCTGTACAAATCAAGGCAGCGGATAGTAGAGCTTTCATCGGTTCTTTCACTGCAGGCCCCACGTCGGCTTATAGAGATTTAGGAGGGTGATTAAGATACCACTGCCAAGCGTGTTCTATCGCCGCTCTGACGTTTGGGTAATTTGGGGTCCAGCCCAGATCCTGCATCGCCTTTGAGGCATTGGCGACCAACTCAGGCGGATCCCCTGCGCGGCGCCCGACCAGCTTGTACTGAATGTCGACGCCGGTCACATCGCTGCAGGTATTGATTACTTCCAACACGCTGAAACCCTGATTAACGCCTAGATTAAATTGTTCGGCGCCACTGTCTGGAGTTTTCTGCATGCGATGAAAGGCTGCAATATGCGCCGAACACAAATCCTCTACGTGAATATAATCGCGCACACAAGTGCCGTCGGGTGTGGGCAGGTCGCTGCCGAAGACGCTGAGATTGGTCTGTGTGGGGTCACCACCGTTTTTAACCCGTAAGGCTTCCCACAATATCAATGGAATTAGATGAGTTTCAGGATCATGGCGCTCACCAAGACTGCCGTCGCTGGCGGAACCCGAGGCGTTAAAATAGCGTAGGGCGATGCTGCGCAAGCCGTAGGCCACCGCGTAATCTTTTAATATATGCTCCACCATTAGCTTCGATTGCCCGTACGGGTTTATCGGTGCTTGCCGGGTTTGTTCGGTTATTGGTAAACGCTCGGGTGTCCCATAGGTGGCACAAGTGGATGAGAATACCAGCTTGTTGACCTCATTGGCGCGCATGGCATCCACTAAATTTAATGTTCCCAGCACGTTATTGCGATAATACAAATCCGGCTGAGTGACCGATTCGCCCACGTAGGCAAGGGCTGCAAAGTGCATGACCGCATCCAAGTTTCGACCCTTGATTGCTGCCTCTACACTAGAGGCGTTTGTCAGATCGCCCCGCACAAATTCTGCGGCGTGGGGAATCGCGTCGCGATTT
>CALFBL010000231.1 GCA_937951695.1 uncultured Granulosicoccaceae bacterium
CCTAGTCGATCACATTGCAAACCCGACATCGAAGTCTGTCTCAGAGCTTCCCAGACCACCAAGCTACAACGTATCTTGTGATATCGAGCAAGCTTGTACGAGACGTCCAAGCGACCCTGAAGCCGCCGAACGCCTCCTTAAACGAAGCCGCTTATTGCTCGCTCTGAATCAATTTCACAAAGAGGAGGAACGCGCTAGCTATCGCGAACTTCATCGACGGAAAGCAAAATCGCAGGAACAATTGCATAACGACGGTGAATGCTTTGCAAATTGCACTCGCACTGATAGAGCCGCATTTAAACTCACACCACGAACGAGGACCCTCGCCTACGAATACTCTTTCGACCCTAGCCAAGTATTGAACTCTTTGCCAAAGACGGTTTTAGTCCGTGACGACCAAGCTCAGTCCCATGAAGATCTGTATGGCGAAGTCATCCTTGACGAAAGTGATATCGAAAGTGGGCTTATTACCTTGAAGAGCAAAGCGGAGCCACCAAGAACGGCTCACTTGATTAACAGTACTGTTATCAATTCAACGCCGCTTCAAATAGCTCTGAGAGACGTCACCGCAGATTTATTAGAGGGAAATCTTACGCCCCACGGCGCCATAGCGGATTTTCTCGCCCATCGCAAACCTCGAATCGAGGGGCACAACGGAGAATCTCTAATAGGCAAACATGAATCCCCTACGACTGCTGCCGTTAATGCTGCCATCAATCTGCAAGACAGTGCGCTTATTATACAAGGCCCACCAGGCAGTGGAAAGACTTATACGGCAGCCCACATTATCAGCGCAATGATGCGCGAAGGGCGGCGGGTTGCGGTCAGCAGCAACAGCCATGCCGCTATCCGAAACTTGATGTTAAAAGCGCAGTCTCATTGCACCGAAGCTGAAGTGCATGCTCGATTCATCGCTGCTTCCACTGACCTGAATGAGAAGGAAGACCGACTTGAACTCCGCAGTAACGCTGGGCTCAGCCGAACACTTGAGGATAGCGTGGTCGTGGGCGCCACTGCATGGGGATTCTCCCGTACCGATTTAATCGACGCATTTGACTTGTTGATCGTTGATGAAGCTAGCCAGATGTCGTTAGCTACTCTTGTCGCGATTAGCCGTGTAGCCCGAAACCTGATTGTGATTGGTGACCAACAACAGCTTGGCCAACCCATCAAGGGATGCCATACTGACAACGGCGGCGTCTCATCGTTGGATTTTAGGCTTGTTAATTCGCCAACCGTGCGCCCCGAACACGGCATATTTCTCGGAACAACTCACCGATTACACCCCAGTATTTGCCATGTAATCAGCGAACACATGTACGCAGGCCGACTAACTGCTGCACCAACAACCGCCGTGCGAGAACTGCAAGCACCGTCAGCTGAGAGTAAAGGATCGCATATCCCAGCCGGAATCATTCATATCCCCATCCAGCACCAGGGCAATACTCAATTCTCAATTGAAGAAGTGGACGCTGCTCAGCATATCTATGAAAACCTAGTGGGTACTTACCGCAATGAAGGCCAAGGTATGCAACGCCAACTAAACCCCGACGACATACTATTCGTCACGCCTTATAACGCACAAGTGTCGAGACTGAGATATCGTCTTGGTTCAAGTGCACGTGTTGGCACAGTCGATAAATTCCAAGGCCAACAGGCGGCAATAGTGGTAGTCTCACTGTGCGCGTCAGATCCGCACGCGGCCACTCGTGGTTTAGCGTTTGTATTGGATACTAATCGACTGAACGTGGCAGTTTCGCGAGCTGAAACCTTGTGCATTATTTTATGCAACCCGGCATTGCTGAATGCACCGCAAACTGACATGAAAGACGCTCGCCGCGTTCGGTTTTTGCATGCACTGTGCAAGAACAAATCAACCTTACAAAAGAACATTAGTTCGACTCGAACTAAAGTAATCGATAAAATTCGAACGACTGGATAACGCTTTATGGCGACCACGGACAGAATCGAACCGGGGCGCGTCACTCGGCCAACGTCCCGAACTCGATTCGGGACCGACACAGGGATTTTCAGTCCTTTAGCGACAGTCTACCTGTTGTAGATTCATCAAGTTAGCGATAAGCATTGGCTCTCGACGCATTACAGCGCTGAATTATGCATGACTCAATAACGCAAAATCCAGGCGCTGGTTAGCGTCATCATGTCGTTAGCTAGGCACGGAGAGGATCGAACCATGACGTGGTTGAATAGCCAGACTGACGAGCTCGTTATCACTCGTGCTCGCAGTATTGTTAATAGCCTTTTTAATCACTCTGTGTTGTCTGGCGAAGTAACGGTTTCTCAACTGAAAACATTAATAATGCAGTTCATGCGGTTTGCAGCGAAGCCTTTTGGCGAGAGGCAAGCCGCCAGCGCACAAGCTCTGCGATGATTATGCCTAGTGGTGCGGAAAACCAGATACACGAGAGCAGAGCCGCAGAATCCCATTGAAGAAGGCGATTGAATCTGCTGCACCGTTTACGAAATAGGATGAGCTGGGTGTGGAGTACAGCATCAGCGTCCCCTTCGAGCGTTACTCGACCACGATCAAATGCCATATCGAAGAGCGACGTCGTTTGTGCAAACTACGTATGGGTGTGATACAGCTGTATCTATTTAAACCGCATGATTTCAACTACCGCTACAAGGTCATCGTTAGCAATAAGACAACGCAAGCTAGACAGGTTGTTGAATACCATAAAGGACGTGGCTCGCAGGAGGGGCTGTTTGCTGAATTGAAAACAGAGGCGGCAATGAGTTACGCGCCGTTTAACGGCTGGAATGCTAACAAGCTGTATCTGTTGAGCCATGTCATTGCACACAATCTAACGCGCGAGCTACCAATCGTTACCGCAGCGTTACCGCGAAACAGATGGAAATACAACAGTGCAGAGTCCGGTGCTATGAAAGTTCAGCAAAATCGCTACACTACGCAAACCGATCATCCAACGCGCCGGTAGATTATTACTTTCGCCAAACCCAAGGCTGTGCAGAGCCCACTGCACTGTTACCGGAAACGATACTTAGGCAGTCCAGATTCGCAGCGCAAAACAAGGTACTTACTAAACCCGAGGATTACAGTGGCAATACTGATGGATTGGTGAAACTAAAAGCGAGTAAATTATTTGTAGCTATACAGCAGTGGCCTCCCCGTACCACCCCACCAAGAAGCAGACCTTGGTGGCACTGTGCCCATCGGGTGACTTTTTTCTTCAACTGATGATGAGCACTCCCCCCTAATCGAACCGGCATGGATTACCCTGTCTGCTCCTTTTTTTCTTACTGTGCGACGCATGCGGTACTGTGTCGAGGCATTCAAGCCGCCGGTTAACGAGCGCTCAAGAGTCTTCTTATGTCGCCACGCAAACAACTGTCTGAAGTCAACAAGGCAAGGCACATTCTGGCCGCCTGGTTCGACCAACATCCTGTTGGACCGGAGCAATTCCACGCCGCGCTCGAACCCTTGATCACGCCCCCTGCGCTCGCGCTTGGTTGGGGCGAGACCGAACTGCAGGCGGTCTATTCACTCGAACCCGTGACCGGCATGTTGCGCGGTCTTGGCTACGAGCGCGCCATTCGCTTGCCCTGGATACGAGGTACGGGCACGCCGATGCAAGCGTTCCTAGCTGCACGGGGCCGACGACTGCTCCCAGCCGGGCGCCATTACCTGCGAGCGTTGATGGCGGCCAGAAACGAGCTACTGGAAGTGGTATCCGTAGACGCGGGTCGCTCGATCGAGGTACGTCCCGTCGGCGCCACATCACGCGTCGTGCGTGTGCACGAGTTCTCCGCCAGCACGCAGGTCTCGCCCGGGCAGTATCTGCTCGCCGAGATACTGCCCATGCCGGACGGGCGGATGTTCGCCGCCGGCATGCTGCCAATCGATGCCGATCGCATCGCAGGGCTACGCAAATTGCAAGGCGAGGCCCTGCTGCAGCAAGCCGTGAGCGCCTGGGCCATTCCAATGTACCTGCAGGCTGGTGAGCTGCTCGGATTCAAGACTAACAAGCTCCCGAACGACTGCGTCGATGACCAACCCGAACCCACACCGGCGCCGGCACACGAGCCCGCGTCAGCAACCACTCGGGAGCCTGCGATCGAACC
>CALFBL010000232.1 GCA_937951695.1 uncultured Granulosicoccaceae bacterium
ACTAAAATTTCCGAGATATCTCGTTTTTCCTACCGTTCGTCGCTGTATGGATTTTGCTCAGCGTTGGGGGTACAACGCGCTAAGCGTGGTGAACCTATTTGCCTTCCGTACACCCTACCCGGATCAGCTTCGTGATGCGATAGATCCGATAGGCCCTTACAACACAAAGTACTTACGCGAAGTGATCACCTCAGCAGATTTGATCATCGCCTGTTGGGGGCGGCTGGGCCATTGGCAAAATCAAGACAAACGGCTGTCGAAGCGCTATTCAGAGCAATTGATGTGTTTGGCCGTCAACAGCGACGGTAGCCCGGCTCATCCACTGTACTTAAAAGCCGACACACTACCTATTTCTTACACAGCTTTAACAAGCTAAGCCGATTTTTTCAGCTGCATACATTCTTCCAACAGATCCACAAATCGGGACTTGCCGAGTGGTTTACTGCACAAATAGCCTTGGAATACATCGCAGGAAAGGTTTGTTAGCAGCTCGAGCTGCTCGGGTGTCTCGACCCCCTCTGCCACCACTTCCATATTCAGATCGTGGGCCAGCGAAATCAATGCTCTTACAATGGGCTGGGGTTCGTTAGCCGATTTTATCGGCCGAATGAACGACTGATCGATCTTCAACTGATCCATCGAAAAACGCTGCAAATAATTCAATGCCGAATAGCCGGTACCAAAATCATCAATCGACAAGCGAACACCGAGCTCTTTCAATTGTCGCAGCTTGATGACATTACTCTCAGCATCTTCCATGATTATGTTTTCGGTCAGTTCGATGGTCAAGAAGCGAGGAGCCAAACCAGTATCGTGTAATACTTCATCAACCACCTGAGTAAAGTCGTGTTCGTATAGCTGGCGTATCGATACGTTTACCGCAATGTGAAAATCCCGTCCGGTGAGCTGATGCCATTCTGCGGCTCGTTCACAGGCTTCACGCAATACCCAGGCACCGATCGATACGATCATGCCAGAATCTTCCGCCAGTGGAATAAAATCCACCGGTGATATAAGCCCAAATTCTGGATGCATCCATCGAACCAGCGCTTCCGCGCCGAGAATCTCACCACTGGCCACATCGATCTTGGGTTGATAAACGACAAACACTTCCTTGTTATCCACGGCTGTGCGCAAGCCGTTCTCTAGGCTCAACATCTCGTGCGCTTTCGCATCCATCTGTTCAGAGTAGTAAGCCACTTTGGTATTCAAACGACGACGCGCCTGCATCATGGCGGTTTCAGCATCGTTTATCAGGTGTTCCACCGAACGCGTGGCCGATGATAGAGCCGAGACACCCAGAAACACATTAAGATAGATATCTTGCCCACCCACATGCAATGGCTTTTCCATCATCGTCAGAAACCTGTCGATACACTGGCGCATATCATTAGTCGGGTCGGGTTCTGTTTCAGAAGCAATGCCATCGACGGTGTATTCAACGCCTGGGATCATCACTACGAATCGATCGCCACCCACTCGCGCGGCAAAGCGATAAAGTTCTGAGCCTTGAGCAAAGCCTTCTTCCGGCGTTACATCGAACGCTTGACACAGTCGCTGACTGAACAACCACAACACATCATCGCCACGTGCGGGGCCCAGTGAATCGTTGATGAGCTTAAACCGGCTGATATTGACTAGGATGGTCGCCGCTTTATAATCAATCTCGCGAGCTTTCTCTAATGCGCTGGAGGCTTTTATCGTGAATAATAAGCGGTTGGGGAATTTTGTCAGTGGGTCTTGATACTTCATCCGCTGTTCATAGGCGCGAGCGGCAAGCGTATTTCTCATGCGCAACGCCAGCTCACTGGCATCCACCGGCTTGGACAGGAAGTCACTAGCACCTAACTGGAGCGCCTTTAGCTTGGTTTCCGCGTCATCCGAGGATGTCAGCACAATCACCGGCAAGCTTTTTAGCGTTTCGTGTTGGCGAACCTTCTCCAGTATTTCGAATCCCGTCATGCCGGGCATGACCAGATCGAGTAATACCACATCCGGTTGTTCGCGTTCCATTGTTGCGATGGCGTCAGTGGGTTCGGTGACGCACGTAAAATTCTCGTAGCCTTCGATCTGCAGGTGAATACTTAAAACGTCCATGTTAAGCGATTCATCGTCGACCATCATGATTTTCACATGACCGAGCAATAATGCGGTTTCAAAACCGGGTTGATGAACTCTGGGGGTATCAGGATTGGGCACGTTGGCTATAGTCGTCTGGTTAACTGGCTTTTATGCGGATCGGTTCAAAAACACAGGATCTCGCCCCAATTCAATTCGCACCGTGTAGGCCGTGACAGCTTCTACCAATGCTACAACACGCGATTTGTCGCCTGCCTTGGCCGCTTGTTCGAGTTCAGCACCCAGAGGTACCAAGGCATTAAAACCGACGTTGCCGCCCGAGCCTTTTAACCAATGCGCAATATCCGCCACCTCAGTTAATCGCTCTAGCGCAATGGCTGCATCCATTGCATCGAGTTGTGAGCGCAACCGAACGATGAACTGATCCACAATACCCGCCACTCTGGGGTCACGACCCAACAATTCGCTTACCACTGGATTATCGGCTAGTGATTCACCCTCATCAGTCTGCATCGGAACATTCGTGACAAGGTCGGCAGATTGCACCGTAGTGACCCGTAATTGTGCTTCTGAGCCCTGCCCCGGCAGACGCTGCCACAGGGCTTGCAGCGCGCTCAGATGCTTTTCGCAAAGCCTTTCGTCACCCGCCTTGGCAGCCAGTTCCAACGCCGCTGCTGGCTCCACAAATTCAGCAAACCCAACCGTACCTCCACTGCCCTTCAACCAATGCGCCAGCGACGCCAGTGCAGCGAAATCTCGACGCTCAACCGATCGCGTAAACTCCCCTGCGCGCTCCTGACAACGCACCACAAAATCATCCACCATCGGCTGAAAACGCGGGTCGGCTTGAGCCAGCGGGCTGATCAGAGCAGCAGGAGTCATCGTCGATGCCGTAGGATTATTCGGTGCTGGCAAACCGTCATTAGTGACCGTGTGGCTCTGTTCCGAGACAACTTCCTTTGGCTCGTTGATGACCGACTTTCCGTCCATCAGTTCGCCGAGCAAGGCACCCAGCTTATCGATATCGATAGGCTTGGTTTGATAGTGAGAAAAGCCCGCTTCCAGGATCGGTAGTTCATCTCCCTTCATAGCGTTAGCCGTGAGTGCAATGATGGGCCGCGTTCGACCCTGTTCGCGCATCTTTGTGGCGGCTTGGTAACCGTCCATGACCGGCATGTTGATATCCATCAAAACCACCTCATAATCGCCTTCGGCCTCGGCCTCAAGCCCTTCCAGTCCATTCTCTCGAACCTCGACATGAAGCCCGTAATCAGCGAGAACCAGTTTAAGTAACTCGCGATTCTCAGGGCCATCATCCACCACCAGAACGCGTTGTTTGTTAAACGACCAGACGCTATTCTCTGTCTGCTTTACCATCGAAATCGTGGCTTCGAGTTCCACCGGATTGAGCCAGTTAACGTGGGCTACGTCACCGGCTGGCAAACTCAGCAAAAAGGTACTGCCTTTTCCGGGCACACTGCTGACCGTAATCACCCCACCCATGACCTCAGCTAATTTACGACTGATGGACAGGCCTAGGCCAGTGCCACCAAAGCGCCGGGTAATCGAGGCATCGGCTTGCGTAAAGGCTGAAAAAATGCTCGCTTGCTGCTCGGGTGTCATACCTATACCGGTGTCACTCACCGCAATCGAATAGGCATCGGATCGCCCGAGTTTTACCGCATGTTTGTCGCACGACAACCGTATAGAGACAGCACCGTGCTCAGTAAATTTTATGGCGTTACCCACCAGATTCGTCACAATCTGACGAAGCCTTGCCGGATCACAATCGATGGTCTCAGGCAGCTTTCCGTCAAACTCGATGTTCAAGTCAATGTTTTTTTCGATTGCCTTGACGTTGAGCACCTGCTTGACGTCTGAGACGATGTTCGCAACGTTCGTTGGCAATAACTCCAGATCCATCGAACCCGATTCCACTTTGGATAAATCGAGTACGTCGTTAATCAATTCCAGTAAGTGGTTTCCGCTTCGAGAGATCGTCTCCAGATGCTTCGCTCGTTCTTCGGTGGACACGTTATAATCGCGTTTAAGCACTTCAGTAAAGCCCAATATAGCCGTCATCGGTGTGCGTATTTCGTGACTCATGTTTGATAAAAACGAGGACTTTGCGTGATTCGCAGCTTCCGCTTCCTGCATCGAAGCACGCAGCTGAATCTCTTTTTCCTCCAGCAGAGTGACATCATCCATGCTCATCAGCACGCCGCCGGGCACGCCATTCGCGCCCATCACCGGTGAACAATTCACCATGAAGGTGCGTTTCTGCCCGTCGGCACCCACCAACCAGATCATGTCGCCACGGGTGGTTTCAGCGGTTCGAAACGCCACCTCCCAGGGCAGTTCCGTCGCCTCAGCTAAGTCTTCATGAACATCCGGGTTCCAGTCGAACTTCATCACATTACGGCCCATCAGCTCTTCGACGGGTTCATCCACCAATGTGCTAAAGGCTGAATTGGCCAATACTAGGTTGCCGCGCTTATCCAGCAACAACAAACTCTCAGCAATGGTATCCAGCGCTGAGCGCACGCGAGCCGGTATCGCTTGTGACGGGTTGAGTTCTTTAAGCATTTTTCCCAGGTAGAAATAAAACCCCGGGAAACACATAGTAGGTATGCAAACGATTAGAAGAACCGGATGAGTTAACCACTGTTTCCACAGCGGTATCGCGACGTCTTCAGCAAATTCAAACGACAAGGTGCCCCACAGCTTTTCTTCGCGGTACAGCGGCACGCTGATCACGTTCGGATCATCGTCGGTGTCCAGAGCGCCGAGGCTTTGACCGAAACGGGTGTCCTCGCCCTGCCCATCAAAATCCACATCGACCGCGTACAGATTGGCGTTACGCTTGATGACAAACTCAAGTAACGTTGGAATGCCGCGGCTGTATTGATCTTGTTGCAACAGGACCGATACCGTTGAGGCAATGGTTTCGGATTGCGACAAGTAAGCGCGATACATTATCGCTTGCCGATCGGGTAACACGCCCAGCATGTTGGCGACCAACACAACGCTGGTCAGCAGCAGACACAACCCAAACGAAATATGGAACCGCGGCGACAGTGAGGGTAACCAACTGAACGCACGGCGCATGGCGGCTAGCATCGGAGCGATCAGCCGCGAAAATCTGCGATACAACGAATACCACTGGGAATGGTTAAATCCGGATTTTCCAACTCGACACGAACCCCATAAGTGGCGCTGGCCGCATCGGCCACCGAATCAATTCGCTGCACGGTCCCTTCATAGGTTTTGTCGTCGAACCCGGCTACGTTCAACCGTATATCCACCTTGGAACCCACCGACACCGAGCCCAACTCAGCGATCGGTAATAACGCTTCGATATTCAATGGGTCTAGTTTTGAGAGCTGATAAACCGGATCGTTGTCGACAAATTCTCCCGGTGAACGGTAACGCTGAGTGATGGAACCGCTAAAAGGTGCAACGATAAATCGGCGATCGAGGTTTGCCTGAGTTCTTGCCAGATCAAGCTTTGCGAGAGCTTGGGCTTCGCGTTCTTGCTGAACCTGCAACTGGGCGATGCGAGAATCGGTGGTGACCTGATCCATACTCTGTTGAGAGATTGTGTCGGAGGCGAGTAGCTCCTGGTTACGCTTTTCGGTTCGGATACCGAATGATGCGCTGAGTTGGCGAAGCTGGATGGCCGTACTTGCACTAGCGAGCTGCGTGGCAATTTCCAAAGCGACCTCTTCGACTCCCGATTCGAGCGAGCCCAACAATGTACCGGCTTCAACGTAGTCACTGCGATCGTAGCTCACGTACGCCAACTGGCCCGGAACCGCTGCGCCAAGTTCCACCACCATGCTCGGTTCAACCAAACAGTCAACGTTGCTGACAGAGACGCGGCTGGCGTAACCGATTTGGCCATAGCTCAGTCCCATAAGCCCGGTAATCAAGGCAACGGTTCCCACCGAGACGCCGATTTGGCGCAATTTTAAACTCGCTGATGATCGGTCAACGCATTCGTGGGTCGTGCTTTGCGGTGAACGGTTCATAAAATATTGGTGGAGTAAAGGTGTCAGTCTCTGCAATTGCAACGCATGTGCCCGAATATCATGCGGGGGATTTAAAATCATGCGGTGGATCTAATCTGTGAACCCGACCACGAAAATCGCTGTCACTCAATCACGTTACACTACGTGCCCATGGCCATCGACCCTCACCTCCTCACTGAACTGATTGACTGTGTTGGCAGCCAACACGTGTTGCTTGGTGATCAGATCAGTGCCCGCGCCAAACATGTCTGGAACCCGGAGCCGCGCACAGCGGCCGCCATTGTGCGTCCCGCCACCCGTTTTTAACGAACACGAGAGTTTGCGGGAACTGCATGCCGAGCTCACCGCTGTCAGTTCTGAACACAATAT
>CALFBL010000233.1 GCA_937951695.1 uncultured Granulosicoccaceae bacterium
CCCAGGTGCGCTGCAAACTCATGTGCTTTCGCGAGCTCAGCCGTGCACCACAGCGGCCGCACTGCGAGTGACTCTTCGGGTAAACAGCACGACACGCATGGCAACCCACCAAGCCCATCTGGTGGGTAGTGACGCCTTTCACCTTGGTTCGAGTTGTTGCCACACTGTATCCTCGCTCAATGTCATGCTGACTAAACTCGTTGCGACGATTACTCCAACCCAAGACCAAAATGCTGGCCCTACATCCAGAACCGCCAGCTCACTGATTTTTATCAATGACACCACCACACCAATCAGGAACACATCCGCCATCGCCCAAGGCTCTAATACAACGGCCGCCCTCAGTGACCGAGTTAACCAAAACGAGCCTTTCGCACCACTGCGTACCGAGGCGAGCACGTACACCAACAAGCTCATGCGAACTAAAGGCGTGATGACGATCAGCAGCATCACAAACACCCCCAACAGAGGAATGGTCGAAAACATCAGTGCCCAGGCAGCGTCCAGCAGGCTGATACTGGAATTGATGCCAGCGCGCGATAAGGTTAAAAACGGGGTCAATAAGCTGGCCAATAGAAACAAAATACTGGCAGCGCTTGCCGCCAATGCTGTGTCGATCGAATCGGGCCGATGGGTGTATAACATCTCCGTGCACCGCGCGCATACGGCCTTACCACCGGGCTCCAGATCTTCTTTCAGGTGCAACCAGTCGCATGACGGGCAACCGATCAAATGGTTCAAATGGTTCGTCTGATTGGGCCGATTTTCGGTCACGATAGCCTGATTTACTGGATTGGGCGTGCAGGAAGATCAAGGGTATGATTTACCGCATCGCTTAGGCGGAGTTGCAGCGACAGGGACGATCTGCCGTGTGTTTGCTGCGAGCTGTAATGTAAATGATAGACGCTTCGAATGTGATCGGTTAGCGCGAGAAAAGTTTCTTTGACCCGCTCACCCACCAGATCCGAACCTGGATTTTGCAGAGCCAGACTGGCGTCACAGTCGTCACCACTCATTCGAATGTACTCCCCTCCGCCCTGTGTGGCGAGATACAACATCTCTTCGGCCTCAGACCCGGTTCGGGGGTCGAAACCCAACAGAAAGGTTTTCAGGCTGCGATCATTGATTTGGTGGTGCTCTTGCGCCAGCGCCCTCAGTCGCCGTCCCACATGCGTGATCACATCATCGCGGTTGGCAAAATCATAGTGATTCCAACTCGCCAGATCCAAACCATCAGAATACGCGATGATAAAGATGTCCCGGTCTCGGTTTTCCCATTCCAGAATGTCTGTCACGACTGTGTCCAGCGCGTAATACAAGGCACTGCCCGAAGCCGCACCCTCGAACGGCAAAAACTCCAGAGTACTGTCGACTTCGTACACCTCGTTATCAAAAACTCGGTATTCAAAATTGGCCGATTGAGCCAAAGTAATCACCGTGCTGGTGATCGCGTGATACAGATCATCCAAACACTCACTTTCCTGCAGGCTCGACGAGGCATCCATAACGAGATAGACCAAAGGATCCTTTCTTTGATCGGTCACCGTCAAAGGCGATTCGGTATCCACCACGCCCGATTCCACCATCGTAAAGGGTTGCAAGTTGTCGGCTAGCAGCCCTGTCACATTGACCGGCTGAGTCAGTTCCACTGAAGGGTTCAGTGGATCAGGGTCTCGTACCAACTGGCCCGACACCGAGACAGTTAGCCTATGTTCGCGACGATTATTAACGGTCTCAGCGCTGTAGCTACCCTCTATTAGGGAAAGCTCAACGCTTTTTAGACGATCCAACGGGGTGGTGTTACGCCGCAATAGGTCGCCCAGACTCAAAACGGTGAAGCCGGTCACGCCTGGAACAGCACTCAAGTCGGCTCGATCCAGCTCGATGTACCAGTTCCTATCGATGTCAGATTCTGTGTTGACCGGCACATCGATGATGCCAGACGGCGTTTCCGCGCTTACCGATTGGGTTTCGATAACGTCGCCGGGAATCTTGTTCCGGTAGCTGCGCAGCCTAATACGACTGTTCGGTCGCAACGCCGACAGCCCCTCGCGGGTTAACGTCCACGACAGCCGCACGAGAGCGGTTTCACCATCCGCACTAACGCCTCGAAGCTCCTGCTGGACTTGCACCGCCGGGTTTTTGGGGGCGCTCGCCTCATCGTGGAAGACGGCAGGAATACCGGAGTCACCGCTGGGCACGCGATCAGCCAGCTCATCTCCACCGCTACAGCCGATGAGCGAAATTTGTAGTATTATGTATACGTAAAAGCGTACTCTGGTATCCATCCGCTGAATGTGCAAGGGTTGGACCAGTTCCAATTGAGCTATGCGTGGAAACATGACTTGAATACCGCACGATTCTGTCTAAAATTTGTCCATAGCTGCGAAGCACCGGCATTGGCTTCATTTTCATGAGGTGATGGGGTATGAACAGATTACACACATTCTTGGCTCGTCGAGCTATGTTGATGGTTTTGCCTGCGTTGCTGCTACTGGGAGCGAGCTCCGCTAGCGGGCTGGAACTCGTCATGGTCAATCACCCCAATTGCGAATTTTGCAAGATGTTCGAGACCGAGATCGGTGGCGGCTACAACAAGACCGAGTTTGGCAAGAAGGCCCCTTTGCGCCGTGTCGATGTAACAAAGGCTTGGCCGGAAGATCTGGACAACATCAGACCCGATAAACTGACCCCGACGTTCATCCTCGTCGAGGACGGCAAAGAGGCCGGTCGATTGCGCGGCTACCCTGGGCCAGACCAATTCTGGACCCTTTTAAGTAGAATGTTGGAATTGCACGAAAAGGATCGGAACATCAACCCATGAGCACCGAATTCACTCCCTTTGCATCGTTTTTGGGGGGAATGTTCATCGGGCTTGCGGCATTGATACTGATGGCTGCACACGGCCGCATCGCGGGCATCAGCGGTATCGTATCCGGCTGGCTCACCCAATACGATGACAAAACCCGGGTTAATACAGCGTTTCTTGTCGGGATCCTGCTCGGCTTGCCGCTTTTCGCATCAGTGACAGAACAAACCCCGGTCATCGACATCGATTCATCCCTTACTGCCATGCTCATCGCGGGCTTAATGGTCGGTTACGGCACCGTCCACGGCAGCGGCTGTACCAGCGGTCATGGTGTGTGCGGGATCTCCAGAGTCTCGGCCCGATCCCTTATCGCCACGGCCACCTTTCTACTCTCAGGCACTGTCATGATCTTCATCAGCCGCCACCTTGTGGGGGGGACTTGAAGGTGACAAACTTACTGTCAGCAGCAACGTCCGGGCTCTTGTTTAGCATCGGTCTGACCGTGTCCGGCATGATTAACCCGGCCAAAGTAAAAAATTTCTTGGATGTGGCAGGTCATTGGGACCCGAGTCTCGCGTTTGTCATGGCCGGTGCCATATTGGTGACTCTACCGGGCTATGCTCTGCTCAAAAAGTCATCAAAACCGTGGTTTGCGCCAACATTTTCATGGCCGACACGGCAAGATGTCGATGCGCCTCTGCTCACCGGTGCAGTCCTGTTTGGCATCGGTTGGGCTTTGTCGGGATTGTGTCCTGGCCCTGCTATCGCTGTGCTGCCCACGGCCAATCCAACGGTGGCGGGTTTCGCTGTCACTATGGCGTTAGGTATGCTGATTGCCCACCGTCAATCACGGTTGAATGAGACGATTCCCCGATGACCGCTAAACTCACTCAGATGTATCCGCTCAATCTAGCGCAAGCACCCAGCGTCACAGGCTTTTTCGACGTCGCGACTAACACGGTCAGCTACGTGGTTGAAGACCCAGCCAACCAGGCCTGTGCGATCATCGATTCCGTATTAGACATCGACTACTCCGCAGGGAAACTGGACTACGCACCGGCGCAGAAACTTATCGATCATGTACAGCAGCATCAACTGACACTCGAGTGGATTATCGAAACCCATGTGCATGCGGATCACTTGTCAGCCGCTCCTTATATTCAGCAGCAATTGGGCGGCAAAATCGGCATCGGTCAAGGCATTCAGGCGGTGCAGGAAATTTTTGGCAAGGTGTTTAACGAAGGCACTGAATTCCAACGCGATGGTTCGCAATTCGATCAACTATTCGAAGACGGCGACACCTACCGCATCGGCCAAATCGACGTCGTCGTCCTGCACACGCCGGGTCACACACCCGCGTGCAACACGCACATCATCGGTGATGCCGCGTTCGTTGGCGACACCCTATTCATGCCCGACGGCGGTTCCGCGCGAGCTGACTTTCCTGGCGGAGATGCTGGGCAGCTGTACGATTCGATTCAGAAAATATTGGCGCTACCCGATGATCTGCGTCTGTTCATGTGTCACGACTACGGCCCCAACGGTCGTGAAATACGTTGGGAGACAACCGTTAAAGAACAACGTGACACCAACATTCATATCGGCCAAAGCACCTCGCGAGAGGACTTCATTGCACTGCGTACCCAACGCGAT
>CALFBL010000234.1 GCA_937951695.1 uncultured Granulosicoccaceae bacterium
GGGGCATCACCCGGCTTGATCCAGAGTCTAATAACAACAGCATTGGCCCCGATGATTTGACCTCGGGTGGATTCAGTGCAGCGCTCGGGTACGACTTCAACAATTTTTTAACGTTTGAACTCTTTGCCGCTGACCTCGGAAGCGCGTCGATCGATTTTTTAGGTCAAGACGTGGGAGATCTGGGTTATCAAGTGTATGGCCTGAGTGCACTGGCGACGGTTTATCGCTTCGGCGATCGCGAACGACAAGGGCTGTCGTTTTACACACGCGCGGGTTTTGGTGTATTGGATAACGATTCTGAGATTGATTTTCGCCGTGACAACGACGTTAATGTGTCACTCGGTATTGGGACGGAATACGGATTTCAAAACGGTATTGCGGTGCGCGCTGAACTGGATTCTTTTGATACAGATGCCCAGCTGCTTCAACTAACCGTTCTCAAACGATTTGGCGGCCGAGCTAATTCGCGCACCTTAGTACCGGCTGCGGTACCGGTGGTTGCACCCACTCCGGTGGCTGCACCTGAAACTGCTCCAGTACCTGCACCGAGCGCTGGAGCAGTCATACCGCAAACCTTGCCCAAGACCTTCTTCGACTTTGACCTCGACACCCTCAACGCGCAAGCTCTGGGTACGGTGAACGACATCACCGCTGTGCTCAGAGACACTGACGGTCAGATACTGATCGAAGGCCATGCTGATGAAACGGGTTCTGCTGAATACAACCAAGCATTGTCGGTGCGTCGGGCGAATGCGGTGCGTGATCAACTGGTCGCAGGCGGTATTGATGCCAATCGTCTCGTAGTGCGCGGGTTTGGCGAGACCCGGCCAGCGGCCGGTAACGTAACCGCTGATGGTCGGGCGCAAAATCGACGCGTGGAAGCGACTCTGCTAGCCCAGTAAATTTCGTGACCATAGTCTGGGAGCTCACTGAGAACGGCACTCTCTACAGCGTCCGGCAAGCCGGTGAAAGCGTGCGGTTGTATTCAAATCGTGTGTTTCACAGCCAATGGAATCCGGATAGACCCATGGCGGGGGCGGTGTGGGATTGTCTCAGTTTGCCCGTGTTATTTCGCGACCAGCGATCTCTTGGGTCTGCTGCCCTCTTGGGTGTCGGGGGTGGGGCGGCTTTGCGGCAACTACATACCTTGCGTCGGTTTAATTCTTTCATCGGCATTGAATTGGATGAGGTGCATATTGATATCGCACACGACTGGTTCGGCGTAACCGAGGATCATGCAACGCTCGTCCACGACGACGCGGTTGGCTGGTTATGGCGCTACGACGGCGAGCCGTTTGATTTGTTAATTGATGATCTGTTCGGTCACGATGAACATGAACCCATTCGGGCGCAGAGCTTGACTCCAGAATGGGTTGGGCGTTTATCGACTCTCACTTCCGAGTCAGGTTTATTGGTGGTTAACTGCATCGATCGAGCCGAACTTAACCGGGCTCGACCGCATTTTCGCGCGGCAGGCTTCGAACACGGCACTTCATTTTCACAAGCCCAATACGATAATCATATCGGTGTGTTTTCACGCGCCGAGCTGGATCAAAAACTCTGGCTGCGTGCGTTGTCTGAATCGGCGTTACCGGCCCATGCGATTCGTACGGCGAAGTCTGTGATACGGCGAAAGCTCTGGTAAGAGGCGGAGCGTGCTTACGTCGAATTTATTCATCCGGTTGCACAATGTGTTGCTTGACTGGTTTAAACACGGCAGGCTGATTGCCAAAGCTGTGCACGGCGCCCAGAATAGCGTGCCGGGTTCGCTCATTAAGCAACAGTCGAGCGTCGACTTCAGAGTGCAGCACCTCCGGGCTGAGGATCAACACATCATTGTCGCTGCGCTGCAGGCGATGGGTGTTCTCCATGGTCGTGACAAACCGGTCTAGCACGTGTTTATCAAACCAATCCTGAGAATCTCGACTGTGGGTTCGGGCCAAGCGGGCGGCAACGGCTTCACAGTGCTCGGCGAATTGCCCAAATGACATGCCCTTGCTGCCGGCCGACGCCAATACCGCCGTATTCAGGTAATACCGCTCTATGGCGGGCATCATCGATTGGGCGAGCGTCATCAGTGTTATCGCTGAGGTAGAGCCTGCAATGGCTCGACGCCAGGAGTCGGCTTCGTTGATCAATAGTCTTTGATTTTCCATTACCGTCAATGCCCGCTTGATCAAGGCGTCGTCGGGCTGGTGTGGAAGAAACAGCTCGGCTTGCAGAAAATGATAAGCCGGTGTGATCAGTTCATGGATGCGTTGCTCGGTCAGTGAGGCTCGATTGGAAAAAGAACAGGCAATTAATGAGGGGAGTACGAGCAAGTGCTGGATATTGTTAGAAAAGTAGGTTATCGGGGCGACCTGACCGGGTTTGATGCTGACGAGTTCGCCAAGCTTGTCGTTATCTACGTTGAGATATCCCAGCGATTTGGTGTGCTCGATCATCGCCTGTGCGGACATTGAGGGCATTTCAATTTCCGACTCGATATGTGTGCCGCTAATGAGACTGTGGTAGGTGTGTATGAGTGTCTGCAGCTCTTGCCGGCCGAGGCTCGCTTTTGGGGTTGCCAGAACGGCTGTCGCCACAAGGCTCACGGGTGTGACACTGGCGGCGTTATTGATACGCTGCATGATCGTTTCGCCCAGCTCATCAATCACCGGCTTAATCCACTTGGGCTTTGTTTGTTCTACCGCTCGCTGTCTCCAGCCCGGATTGTGACGAGTTAATAGTGGGGCAAGCTTAATGGGATCGCCAACGTTCACGTGCACCCGTCCATAGTCCTGTTTCAGGGTTTTGAGCGCCTTTAGGAGTCCGAATACCGATTCTTTGCGCTTTTTGCCACCTGCGAGTTCGCTGGTGAACGATCGACCTTCTATCAGGCGTTCGTAACCAAAATAAACGGGCACAAAGACTACTTGGCGCCTCGGGTTTTGCAGGTAGGCGTGCACGGTCATCGACAACATACCGCCTTTGGGTGGTAGCAGACGACCGGTTCGGCTGCGTCCACCTTCGATGAAATACTCAAGCGCATGACCGCGTTCCAGCAGCTTTTTTAGATACGCATTGAAAGTGGCAGAATAAAGCGCGTTGTCAGAAAACGTGCGGCGTAGAAAGAACGCGCCACCGCGGCGCAGAACACCGCCGACCACGGGCATATTCAGATTAATACCCGCCGCGATATGCGGCAGCGAAAGACCATTCATGTACAGAATGTAGGACAACAGCAGATAATCGATGTGGCTTCGGTGGCAGGGCACATACACAATCTCGCGCCCGTCGGCGACGGCTTTGAGGCGTTCGACGCCTGTGAATTCGACACCGTCGTAGAGGTGAGTCCAGAGTTGGGTCAGGAGCTTTTGCAGCACGCCTACTGTGCTATAAGACACGTCAGCGGCGATTTCGTGGGCGTAGAGTCTGGCTTTTTTCTTGACTGTTCGTGGGTTGCTGGATGAACTCACGGACTCCTTTTCCATGGCAGTGCGAACTCCTTGATCGGCTAGGACGTGGTTGATCAGCATGCGACGATGCGATAGATCCGGGCCAATCGTTGCGATTCTGCGTTGTCGGAAGTGCACCCGCAGAATGCGTGAGAGTTTTCGCTGTGCGCGAGGTGCTCCGATACCTGTAGAGCTTTTTATAAACTCAGCCAGGGACAAAGGCTCGCTGAAGCTCACCAGGCACTGTCGCCCGTGAATCATCGTCCCGACCAGCTTACGGGTGCGCCCCGCGATTGCCCATGTTTCAGAGAACATTTGCCGCCAGACAGAGTCTTCACGCTCGGGTGCTTGGCCCCAGAATACCGACACAGGCACGATCTGGCACTCAGTGACAGCCCCCTCGCCAGACAGGGCTTCATCGACCAGTCGGCGCAGTGTTTTTGGCACAGTTTGATGAGCTTTACCAATTCCAAAAGGCGGCATTCGCTGCAGCGTCAATGTACGTTGACGCATGCGCAAATCTCCATACAACAGTTCCGATTTTGGGTGAGGTAGCTGATGGGCTTCGCAGACGATGGCCAGCGCTGTAAAATCAGACACACCGCCGGACTTCAGCACGTAAATAATGGGTAGGTTCTGGTCAAGCAGCGTCTGTGGTTTGGCCGGTAGGGCGGTAGGCCTCACCCACTTGGCGATAATGCGCATCAGCGGAGAATTGGCGGGCTTAACAACTCGTTGGGGCATAATGGATCCGGTTGGGCATTTCAGCGCATCAAGCAGCTACCTGTGACTACGAGCATACCAATATGGCAAGACTAACCACTCGCAATGAAGCCTCTTTGAGTCCCGAAACTCTCGAGGCGCTCTCAGCTGTCACGGGCAATGGAAAACTGGCCGCAGTGTATTTGCAGTACGCAAACAGTGAACCAGCTCTGCAAGCTTACTTGACGATGGAACAAGCCTTGGTACAGGGAAGTCTCGACGAACCCATCCTGGAGGCCATAAAATTAGCAGTGAGTCAGCGTACCGGTTGCGATTTTTGTTTGTCAGTGCACACTTTCAAGGCCAAGAAATCGGGTCTGGATGAGACTGTACAACTCGCTATACGTCAAGGCCAGCCCACCGGAGATAGCTACCTGGATGTGGTGCTCGAGCTAGTTCGGTTGTTTCTTACCCGCCGTGGCAGTGTGCCCGACGAAGTGTTGACAAAAGCGCAATCGGTTGGCTTGACTCACGCGAATTTACTCGATATCTGCCTGGCGGTTTCAACGATAGTTTTCACCAATATCGCAAACCACGTAAACGATACGAAAAGCTCGCTTCCGCCAGCTCCGCCGATTTGATTTAGCCCCGCCTTTGAGTCGGGGTCGATAAATTCAACCAAGGAGTTGAACCGTGGGATTAAGGATTCAGCAGCTGACCGATCGTGTGTTCGATTTTTTTGAGTCGCTGGCGGATCCTTTTCCCCTCGTCGACGATGCCACACCTCCGCGAAAAGCCTTTCCCTTTGTCCGGCATTACAGCCGAGGCATGTGGCCGTGGCTGATCATCCTGACGGTGTTGACAGCTGCGATCGCGGTATTAGAGATCGGTCTTTTCGGGTTTCTAGCCAATATCGTTGACTGGTTCGGCACGCGCGATCCCAGTACGTTTCTGGCGGAAGAGTCTCGATCATTGGTCATGATGGGCTTGGTTATTCTGGTGGCGATTCCTGTGACCACCTACCTGCACGTCATCCTAATGCATCAGACGGTGTACGGGAATTACCCAATGGCCATTCGCTGGCGCGCTCACAATTATTTGCTGGGCCAGAGTTACAGCTTTTTCCAGGATGAGTTTGCGGGTCGTATATCGACGAAGCTGCTGCAGACCTCATTGGCGGTGCGTGAAACGGTGATGAAGGTGCTGGATGTGCTGGTGTACGTCAGTGTGTATTTCTTGGGCGCGCTGGTACTAATCGCGTCGTTTGATGTGGTTTTATTGTTGCCGTTTGCGTTGTGGTTTGTCGGCTATGTGCTGTTGTTGAAAAGATATTTGCCAAGACTTCAGCAGGTGTCGAGACGGCAGGCCGATTCGCGTTCGGATATGACAGGCAGAATTGTCGACAGCTACACCAACATACAAACGGTAAAACTGTTTGCGCACGCCGGGCATGAAGTGCGGTATGCAAAAGCTGGGATGAATAACTTTTTAAATACCGTGCATCCGCAGATGCGCAATGTGTCTGAGCTGAATGTGATCCTGACCACCATAAACGCAGCGCTGTTGTTTGGTGTTAGCGCTGTGGGAATTTTCCAATGGACCCAAGCTTCTGTAAGTGTCGGTGGTGTGGCTGTGGCTATCGGTTTGGTGTTACGTCTGCAGGGGATGTCGCAGTGGATCATGTGGGAGATGGGTGCGCTGTTTGAAAACTTAGGTGTATTGTTTGATGGCATGACCATGCTGTCAAAAGAACGTGAAGTTCAGGATGAGCCGAATGCGTCTGAGCTTGTAGTCAGTGCAGGTGCTGTGGAATTTGCCAATGTCAGCTTTAACTATGGTCGTGATATTGGCGTTATTGAAAATCTGTCGTTGTCGGTGGCTTCGGGTGAGAAAATCGGGTTGGTTGGGCGTTCGGGTGCGGGTAAAACCACACTCACCAATTTACTGTTGCGTCTGTACGATGTGGAAACGGGTGAGATTCGGGTGGACGGTAAGCCCATACGATCCATTACTCAGGAATCGCTTCGACGACAGATTGGAGTAGTCACTCAAGATACCTCGTTGTTACACCGCTCGGTGTACGATAACATTGCTTACGGTCGGCCGGACGCCACAGAGGATGCGGTTATCTCAGCGGCAAAGCGCGCCAACGCGCTGGAGTTTATTGAAACCTTGGAAGACCCCAAAGGGCGTAAGGGGTTCAACGCGCATGTGGGCGAGCGCGGCATCAAGCTATCAGGTGGACAGCGACAACGTATTGCAATTGCCCGTATGTTTTTAAAAGATGCCCCCATTCTTTTGTTGGATGAGGCGACGTCAGCGTTGGACAGCGAAGTGGAAGCTGCAATTCAGGAAAACTTGAGTGAGTTGATGAGCAGTAAAACGGTTATTGCTATCGCTCACCGTTTATCTACTATAGCGGCTATGGATCGGCTGATTGTGATGGACAATGGCAAGGTCATTGAAGAGGGTAGCCACGAGGCGTTAGTAAAGTCTGACGGGATGTATTCCTCGTTGTGGGCACGCCAGAGTGGCGGATTTTTACCGACCGCTGATGGTGTTCTTGAGATGGAAAGCACTCTGGAGTAAGCCACGGTTGTCTCGGCAACAAAACGGTGCAGCTACTCTAATGAGATAGCTGCACCTGGGCTCAAAGTGTTGTTTAGATTTCTTCGAAATCCATAAAGGTACTAAGGTCTGCGTAGAACGCTAACCAACCTCGATCACTAGCCCCGGACGCTCCAGAGTTTCGAGCCGATAAATGATCAATCAAATTGGTTAGCCTATCCTCAACGATGGCCTCGTCCTCGGAATCCGCGGTTGATTCCGATGCCTCGGTGAGCGTTTGAAAAGCGAGAGTGTCCATAGAATCGATTTCCTCGAAATTGTCGGTTGCTGTGACGAAAATTGTTCCGGAAGCCATGGCGATTGGCGAAGCGATATTGATTTCCGAAACGATGTCTTTGGCGATAGCCGTGGTTTCTGTAGCCATAGTTGTGGTTTCTGTAGCTATAGTTGTGGTTTCTGTAGCCATAGTTGTTGCGATAGCCGTATGAAGAACCGAAAAATATTTGTGTTCTCCCGTGCCCGAAACCAATGGATAAATCGCCGGCATTGGCGGATGTGGCGAAGGCGGTGCTGAACATTAAAAGCGCAACGGCAATACTGGTTCTGAACCTTTTCGCAGCAGTTGTAGTCATGTTGTTCTCCCAAAGCCTGTCGTACCACAGCTTCTGTATGCGTAGTAGGAGCGGTACCGTTAAGCGCCGCATCCAATGAATGATTATGAAACTCACGATTCTTACGGTAACTGAGAGCTACTGGAAGGGGTTTCGTTCTAATTTATACATAAAAGTAAACAAACCGACATTTCTCGCCTGTGTCCACTAAGGGTCATTAGATAAGGGTCATTGGAGGGCCTTTGGATGAACTGACTTGGCTGTGCGTCAACGGTAGTTGGGTTCTCAGCGAAATCGATGAAAATCGATAGGCGGGAGAAGTAACTGCCTATGCAATATATTTGGCAGAAACTTGATAGGTAGGAAATAATTTTCATTAAAGAGGTTGTTACTTTGGCCCTGTCAGGGTCCTCTGCTACGGAGTCACGTATAATTTACAACGCGATGCACAAGCGAATTTGCCCTGTGGGTACCGGCGAAAGTTCTTCATCCAGCGCACCAATTTTCTCCTCATGATTTCGATTGGAGCCTATCTTGAATCGAACCGATATACCGGTCGTTGATCTATTAGAAAACATTTTCATGCGTCGCAAAGCTACGGATTATGGTGATGAACCTATCAGCATGTCGCAGCACATGTTGCAAACAGCGCGACTGGCAGAGCGAGCGAATGCAGACAACACAACAATTGTGGCTGCGTTACTGCATGATATCGGACACTATGCAAACGAATTCCCACATTGCGAAAATAATGGAACTGACAACGATTCTCACGAGCTGATTGGTGCACACGTCATCGAACAGTGGTTTCCCGAAGTCGTTACAGATTGCATTCGATATCATGTTCAAGCAAAGCGTTTTTTATGTTCAACAGAAAAGAATTACTATGATTCTTTAAGTCAAGCTTGCAAAGCATCATTTCTCTCTCAAGGTGGGCTAATGAATTCGGTGGAGATTCTCAATTTCAGGAAAATCTCAACGCTGTAGACAGTGTTGCAAGTGCGGCGCTGGGACGACCAGGCAATAGACTCAACGTTCGAAACACCAAATTTTTCACATTTTCGCACAGCACTTGAATCAGTCGTAACCGCTCATACTGCCCAGTTATCGGCAGAAGGTTGCGGGTAATCATGGCATCGTGCTATGGAGTAAGCCCGGTGGGTGCTTCAGCGTACCGCTTGATGGTTTCAGGCTCTTATGGGTTGTAAATGCCAGACCATCTCGTCTGCATCAACTTTGCCCTTTAAGCCGTTCTTTACATCCACGCAAGCCAATAAATCGATGACGTAGTGTTCTAGGTAGTGGCGTTTCACTTCCTCCGGTGGTATCGAGTGAGGCGGTCCAGTCAGCGCGTCTTGATCAAAATCAAGCGTAATCAGAAGTTGCGGGGCACCACCGGTAATCAAGCGCAGGTGTTGGGTGTAGCGGGTACGCACGAGCGGTGGCAGCGCAACCAACGCGGCGCGATCGTAACTGAAGTCGACGGGCCCCAGTAAGTC